>NZ_JBSGUP010000192.1:0-4853 GCF_053607985.1 Streptomyces sp. NPDC055078 | reverse complement strand
TGGTCAACGACGCGAGGAAGGGCGTCATCGACCGGTTCCGCTCGATGCCGATGGCCCCGTCTGCGGTGGTCGGCGGGCGCGGCGGCAGCGATCTGCTCGTCGCCACGGCCGAGCTGACCATCCTCGCGACGACCGCCTTCGTCATGGGCTGGCGCTCGGACGGCGGAGTCCTCAGGACGCTGAGCGCCTTCGCGCTGCTGGTACTGCTGCGGTTCTCGCTGATCTGGGTCGGCGTCTGGCTCGGACTCGTGCTCCCGAGCCCGGAGGCGGCGGGCGGACTGTACGCCGTGGTCTTCCCGCTCACCATGATCTCCAGCATCTTCGTCCCGCCGTCCACGATGCCGGACTGGCTGGGCACGGTCGCCGCATGGAACCCGCTCTCGTCAACGGCGGCGGCGACCCGGGAGCTGTTCGGGAATCCGGTGGCGGGCGACGGCAGCTGGGTCCAGGAGAACGCGATCCTGATGGCGGCCGTATGGCCGCTGATCATCACCGCGATCTGCCTGCCGCTCGCGGTGCGGCGCTTCCAGCGGCTGAGCCGGTGAGGCGGGCGGGTCGGCCCTGAGGGCCGGCGGCGGGGTTGAACGGCGAGGGGCTGAGGTTCCGGGGGGAACCTCAGCCCCGATGTCGTCCCGGAAGTCGTCTCGGAAGCCCTGACGCGGGCGCGGGGCGTCAGGACCCGGGGTCAGTCCTTCTGGCCCGCAGCCGTGAGAATCGCCTCGACATCGAGCTTGACCTCGGCGCCGATCGACTCGGGGAGCGTGATCTGCTCGCCGGGGGCGTGGACGCGGTGGTGGGTGTAGTCCGTCCCGTCCGGGTCGGTGAGGACATGCAGCCGCTGGTGCTTGCGGTCGACGATCACATAGACCGGGATGTGCGCCTCGGCATAGGCGGCGACCTTGTGCCTCAGGTCGGACTGGTAGTTGCTGGAGGTGACCTCCAGCACCAGGCGGAAGACGGCCGGGTCGTAGCAGTTGTACTCGGCGAGGTGTTCCTTGTAGTCGGCGTCGACCACGGCGAGGTCGGGGATCGTGTAATCCTGCGGTCCGCTCGGGAGCCAGAGACCGATGGCCTGGATGAGGCGCGCGTCTCCGCTGTGGAGATCCGCTGTGATGAACGGGATCATGACGTGGGTGAGGGCCTCGCCATGAGTGCCGTCTGCGGGTGGGGCCACGGTGATGACGCCTCCGATGATCTCGACGCGGTAACCGGGGAGCTGCTCCATGAGGGTGTCCGCCTGTTCGAGCAGCGTCCTCGGTTCGCCTTCACAGGGGTACTCGACTGCTGCGGCAGACATAGGGGCCTCCTGGTGGCTGGTGTCGAGACCATCATGGTAGGACCACAGGCCCCCTGTGGTCCTCTTTTCGACCGCTCACCCGGACGGGTGAGGGCCCCCGGCGATGTTGATCGCCGAGGGCCCTCCCGTACAGTTCGCGCAGCTCAGAGACGGTCCGGAGGTGGCGCGGGGCCGGGACCGGACAAGTCCGACAGGTGTCAGAGGCGCTCGATCACATAGTCCACGCACTTCGTCAGCGCCTCGACGTCCGCCGGGTCGATCGCCGGGAACATCGCCACCCGGAGCTGGTTGCGGCCCAGCTTGCGGTACGGCTCGGTGTCCACGATCCCGTTGGCGCGCAGGGTCTTGGCGACCGCCGAGGCGTCGATCTCGTCGGCGAAGTCGATCGTGCCGATGACCTGCGAGCGCTTCGCCGGGTCGATGACGAACGGAGTGGCGTACTTGGACGCCTCGGCCCAGCCGTACAGGTTCCGCGCCGAGGTCGCCGTGCGGCGTACGGACCAGTCCAGACCGCCCTGGCCGTTCAGCCACTTGAGCTGCTCGTTCAGCAGGAAGAGGGTGGAGAGCGCGGGCGTGTTGTACGTCTGGTTCTTCAGCGAGTTGTCGATCGCGGTCGGCAGGCTGAAGAACTCCGGGACATGGCGGCCCGAGCCGTGGACGCGGGCGGCGCGCTCCAGGGCGGCCGGGGAGAAGACACCGAGCCACAGTCCGCCGTCGGATGCGAAGGACTTCTGCGGGGCGAAGTAGTAGACATCCGTCTCGGCGATGTCGACGGGCAGCCCGCCCGCGCCGGACGTCGCGTCCACCAGCACCAGCGCGCCCTCGTCGGCACCCGCGACCCGGTTGATCGGGGCGGCGACACCGGTGGAGGTCTCGTTGTGGGTGAAGGCGTACACATCGACGCCCGCCTCCGCCTCGGGGTCCGGGTGGGTGCCCGGGTCGGAGGTGATGACGCTGGGCTCGGCCAGCCAGGGCGCGAGCTTCGCGGCCTTGGCGAACTTCGAGGAGAACTCGCCGAACGACAGGTGCTGGGACCTGTTCTCGATCAGACCGTGGGTCGCGATGTCCCAGAACGCGGTCGATCCGCCGTTGCCGAGGATCACCTCGTAGCCCTCGGGGAGCTGGAAGAGGTCGCGCACACCTTCGCGCACCGCGCCGACCAGGTTCTTGACCGGGGCCTGGCGGTGCGAGGTGCCGAGGAGGGAGGTACCGGAGGCGGCGAGGGCGTCGAGCGCCTCGGTACGCACCTTGGAGGGGCCCGCGCCGAAACGGCCGTCGGCGGGCTTGATGTCAGCGGGAATCTCGATCTCAGCCACGCATCGGAGCGTATCCGGTCCCCCCGCGCTCATCGACGGGTGGTCCGTCGGCTGAGACGCCGGACGGGGCCCTGCGGCGGGTTTCAGCCTTTCTGGCGGATCAGCCCTTCCGGCGGATCAGCCCTTCTGGTGGATCGCCCCTCCGGCGGATCAGCCCTTCTGGTGGACCGACAGCGCGTGCAGATGCTCCACCAGCGCGATCAGCACGAACTTGCTGGACGAGTGGTCCCGGGCGTCGAACTCCACCAGCGGCACATCCGGCGCCAGCGCCAGCGCCGAGCGGATGTGCTCATCGCTGTGCAGCGGCCCGCCGAAGTCGTTGACGGCGACGATGAAGGGCATGCCGTGGTGTTCGAGGCGGTCCAGCGCGTACCAGGCGTCGGTGAGTCTGCGGGTGTCGACGAGGACGACCGCGCCGATCGTGCCCGCGAGCAGCCGCTCCCACAGGAACCAGAAGCGCTCCTGTCCGGGGGCGCCGAACAGATACAGGACGCTGCGGTCGGCGATGGTGATCCGGCCGAAGTCGAAGGCGACGGTCGTGGCGTTCTTGGAGCTGACCCTGGTGGTGTCGTCCAGGCTGCGCCCGGCGCGGCTCATCACCTCCTCCGTGTGCAGCGGTCGGATCTCGCTGACGGAGCGGACCATGGTCGTCTTGCCGACGCCGAAGCCGCCGACCACGACGATCTTCAGGGCGTTCTCCGCCACCTCGGGGATCACCGGGTGCCGGCCGGCGGGGCACCGGTCTGCCGGTTGCTGTTTCTGCTGGTCGGGAGGGTGCTGCGGGCCAGGAGGGTGCTGCGGGCCAGGAGGGTGCTGGCCTGACGGATGCTGCGGGCCAGGAGGGTGCTGGCCTGACGGGTGCTGCTGGCCAGGAAGGTGCTGGCCTGACGGGTCTACCGCCCGCATACCGCGGGTCATCGCTTCTGGGCGGTAGTGCCGGTCGCGGTGCCGGTCATCGAGGGTTGCCTTCCGAGGAGTGACGGGGGCATAACTGGAGCCGCTTGTTCCTGATCAAGTGGTCGTCACTATAGGAGAGTTGACGATCACTTTGGGCTGTTCCCCCCGGCTTTGCCAAGGTCCGCACGGACGCAACGGTGCCAATCGGCATGTTTCCTGCCCGTTGGACGGCCCGGAGCCGGGCATCCTGAGACACATGGCTGAACACCGACGGAAGGGGCCGGGCCGGCGCGGGGGCCCGCCCGGACCGCCCACCGGCACCTCCGGTAGCCCCGGCGTATCCGGCACCCCTGGCCCCCCAGGGGCCTCCGGCGCCCCCGGCAGCTCTCGCGGCTCCGGGCGCCCCATGACGGACCTGGCGCGGGCCCTCAGGGCGGCCGTGCGCGGCGAGGTCGACTTCGGCGCCGCCGCCCGCGCCCTGATGACGATGGACGCCTCCAACTACCGCCGGGTCCCCGTCGGGGTCGTCGCCCCGCGCGACGCGGACGATGTGGCCGCCGTCCTGGAGGTGTGCCGCGCCCACGGGGTCCCCGTCGTGCCGCGCGGCGGCGGTACGTCGATCGCCGGGCAGGCCACCGGCACCGGAGTCGTCCTCGACCTCACCCGCCATATGGACGCGATCGTCGCGCTCGACCCGGCGGCCCGTACGGCCGTCGTCCAGCCCGGCGTCGTCCTGGACACCCTCAGGGACGCCGCCGCGCCCCATGGGCTCACCTTCGGCCCCGACCCCTCCACCCACGCCCGCTGCACCCTCGGCGGAATGATCGGCAACAACTCCTGCGGCGCGCACTCGGTCGCCTGGGGGACGACCGCCGACAATGTGCGCGCCCTGTCGGTGGTCACCTACGGCGGCGCCGCGCACCGGATCGGCCAGGGCTGGTCCGGCGCCCCGGCCGGTCTGCGCGAGCTGATCGACGCCCATCTCGCCCCGCTGCGGACCGGCTACCCCGAAGGGCTGCCCCGCCGTATCTCCGGGTACGCGCTGGACGCCCTGCTGCCCGAGCGGGGCACCGACCTCGCGCGGGCGTTCTGCGGCAGCGAGGGCACCCTCGCGGTGCTGACGGAGGCGACCGTACGGCTGGTGGAATCGCCCCCGGCGCGGGCGCTGGCCGTCCTCGGCTACCCCGACGAGAGCGCGGCGGCGGACGCGGCGGCCGGACTGCTGGCGTACGGCCCGCTGACCGTCGAGGGCATGGCCCACGACCTCGTACCGGACGGGCACGGGCTGCCGCGCGGCGGGGCGTGGCTGTTCGTCGAGACGGGCGGTGCGACGGCCGCCGAGG
>NZ_JBSGUP010000191.1:0-12690 GCF_053607985.1 Streptomyces sp. NPDC055078 | reverse complement strand
GGTCCAGGGGTGGCCACCGAGCTGGACCCGGTCGAACGCGCCGTGTGGTGCGCCGTGAAGGCGGCGGAAGCGGGCCGTTGGGACGGAGCGGCGTCAGGTGCCGTCGAGCACTGGGTACTGCTCGCCGACTGGGATCCCGGTGTCCCGGGCAGGGAGGGCGCCACCGTCCACTGGGCGATCCAGCGCGAGGACCTGGCCGCACGACGTTTTGACCGTACATTCACCACCGTCTACTGGAACCCCTGACAAGCGGCTCCACCGACGATGCCGGTCGCAGCGAACCGGCCCCGGAACTCACGAGCCCGTGCCGACCGGCGGCCCAATCCTGGCCGGACACACGGACACACGGACACACGGACCGTACTCGGTGCAGTCTCCCGCGGCGCTCGCATGACCGAACACAACACCATCTGCACCTCCACCCGCGCCCACCTGAAATGGATCAACACCACGATGCAGGGCACCGCGACCCCCTGAGCCCGGCCACGACAACGGGGCCGACCCCCTGCGCGAGCAGCGTGCCGGTGTTCGCGTCGGGCGGCGTGCGCTCGCCACAGTCTCGTGTGAGCCTGGCGAACGGCAGCGGATAGCTGCTCCGCGGACGCTGTGGTCCGCAGCACTGCGGACTGCGGCACGGCGGCCCGCCCCGGGCCGGTGTCTCCCCGGCACCATCGGGATCACCTGTCAGCCGTCAGTAGAGCTGAACTCGTTCTTCGCGCGATGGCGTCCTCATGCCTGCGACGACCTCACTCACGTACACAGACGACTCAACGATGCGCACGGGCCGCGCGTCCGGCGCGCGCCGGGACAGCCCTTGGCTGCTGTAAGAATCGCTGGGTACATGAAAACCGGTCGCTTCACTCGCTTGCTGTGCTTAGAATCCGCCATGTCCAACTCGCAGCCCGTGCGCCCCTTGATCGCGATCGTTGGCAGTGTCGATGCCAGCCGCGTCTTTACTCCTCCCCTCGATAGCGTCGATCTGGGATCAGACGCATGTCGGGAGCTTGGGCGAGAACTAGCGCTCGCTGGCTGCGATCTGGCTGTGTTCTCAAGCAAGACGCAGTACATCGAGCCCGCAGTTGTCGCCGGCTACGCCGAAGCGTGCACAGCTGAGTCACCGGGCCGTGTGGTTGCGTATCCGCCAAGACACCGCAGTGTGGACTTCGCCTTGCAAGAAGGTAGCCATGTGACCTTGGAGGTCGTGCGGGACACGAGCGGTGAGTGGGAGGTCTCCTACTACCGCACGCTTCTGGCATGTGACGGAGTGGCAATGATGGGCGGAGGGCAGTCCACGCGTATCGCCGGAGTCATCGCCCTGGCGCAGAAGGTTCCGGTCCTCCCCATCGCCACATTTGGCGGGGGTGCGAGCCAGGTATGGATCAACCTCGACAAAGTACGGAACGACACCGACGACGCGGACATTGCACTGTTGGGCAGCGATTGGACGTCGGCGTCGGCCAGCCGGCTCGTTGCTTGCTTATCCGGCCAGCGGGAACGCAAGGCAGCGCGTAACCTTGAGGAGGCCAAGCGGCAGCAGGCAGCTTCGTGGAGCGGTTTCGCGGGCTGGACCGTGGCGGTGTTGTGTATGGGGCTGGCCGCTGCCAGCCTGGTCACAGCAGGTGACGCTCGCGCTGCCGATGTACGGAACCTCAGCGCCCTGGTTGGGGCGCCCCTTCTGGCGTCGGTTGCTGGGGCGGTCATTCGGAACTCATTTGTGGCGGAATCGAGTTGGCCTCGTGCCTGCATTCGCGGCTTGGGCGCCGGTCTGGTTACGGTCCTGTTGTATGTGGCGTCTCAGCTGCTGAGCGTCCCTACGCTCATGGACAAGCTCGACGTCCGGAGGCTGCTGTTCATCACGATTCCATTGGGTTTCACGGCTGGATTCACCTTCGACCTCGTTTTTGAGCGCCTGAGGTCAGGGGCTATCGGAGCTCCGCCGCCGGGTTCGGAACTGCTGTCGAGCTCTACTCCATTCGTGGGACAGAGCGAGCCGCGGGGGTGAAGTGCCGTGGCTTTGCGCTTACGCCGTCGTTGTGGCGGGTATCACATGGCCGTAGATGTGTGCACCGTGCTGTAACCGCCAAGTGACCGCCGAAGGAAGGGGGGCCAGTGAGCGCGATGCCTGTATCGGCGGCTCTGCTGGTCAAAGTAGCCTTGGAGGCCACGGGGCCGGGTGAGCGGCTGTGGGAAGGGCTGAAGAGAATCATTGAGCGGTCTGGGTCGCAGTCACCCCAGGCCGACGTGCGGCTGGGCGTGGCGGCACTCGACGCGATGCTCCAGGCACCGCTCGAACCTCGTTACGCCATCGAGCTGATCGAAGGTCTCACCGCCCAATCACGCAGCAACGCTCAGCTGCTGGCCGATCTGCGGGGCTGGGCCGCACAGGCCATGGAGTTGCGGCCGGCCGACAAGCTCGACGTTCTGTCTCCACACGTCGGACGAGGCCGTGAGAAGACGTACTCCGGTCGTCATACCGAGGCGCACTTCGCTGTGTACGGCGGCCCAGTGGGTACAGCCCACGAGGATGTGAACGGATCCTTCTTCTCACGGTGAGTCGGGCAGTGCGACGGCAGTTTGCAGTGCACTGTGGGCTGCCTCGTCTTCGCCCTGTTCGTTCAGGATGTGGCTGAGGTGGAGTAGATCGTCGCGCAGTGAGCGGGATTCTTCCAACAGGCTGTTCTCCAGTTGCGCTTGTGCGGCGATCTGCCCCATCGGTGCCTCGCCCTGATCGGTGACGGAGGGTTGGTAGGTCTGCTGCAGGTAGAGTTGCTGATAGCGCGAGGCACTGTGGTGCAGTGCCTCCAGGGCGCGCGGCAGGTCGTCGGCCTTTTCGAATGCTCTGCCCAGCTTGTGCAGGGCTTGTGCTTCGCCGTGCTGGTCACCGAGAGCCTCCAGGTGGGCGCTGGCATTGCGCAGGGCCGGGATGGCTTCGTCGTATCGCTGGAGGAGCAGTAGGACGTTTCCGATATTGTGCAGCACTGCGGCTGCCTGTGATTCGTTGTTTGCGAGCTGGTAAAGCGTGCGGGCCTGGAGGAACTGCGTCAGCGCTTCGGCGTACCGGTGCTGCTCGCACAAAATGACGCTCAGGGTGTTGCACGCCTCCGCTTCAGCTGCGGCGTCCTTGAGGGTGTGATGGATGTGCTGCGCCTGTTGGAGGTGACCGATGGCGTCGTCCATGCGACCTGATTGCTGCATCAGGTTCGCGACATCCTGATGCAGGAGAGCTTCCGTTTTTCGGTTGCCGACCTGCGCGAGGCATTCGAGGGCGCTCGTGTAGTGTCCGTATGCCTCTTCCAGACGGCCGCTGTCTGTGAGGGATTCGGCGAGGTTGCGGTGCAGGGGGGCTCTGTCGGCCGGCGAAATGGGGTACTGGTCGGCCAGTAGCGCCGCGCGTTCCAGAGTGTGAAGTGCTTGAGGGATGTCGCCGGCCTGGTGGAAGGCCGCGCCGAGATTGCACAGCAACGAGACCAGGGCCGTGGGCCGGTCATGGTCGTGTTGAGAGACGGCGTCAGTGAGCAGTTCGATCGCTTCACTGGTCTGCTCGGATCGCAGGAGGACCGCACCGAGACTACTGAGCATCTGAAGGTAGTCCTCGCGCTGCCGCTGGGCGTGAGGCAGTCGCGCGACGGTGAGCAGCACACTGCGGGCACGTTCGAAGTCCCCCCCGGCGGCGCTGCTGACGGCGAGGTTGTTGAGTACCGCTGCCTTGGCGTCGTTGTTTCCGTTCTCTTCGGCCCAGGTGTAGGCACGCTCCATGAGCGCGAGCAGGGCCGCGAACTGCCCTTGTTGGAAGAGGAATTGGGCACTATGCATGGAGATGGCCACACCGTCTGCATGCAGGTCGCTTTCGAAGCATTCGGTGGCCAGGGCAATAAGATTCCGATACTCGGCGTCGAGCCATTCGAGAGCGCCCAGCCGATCCTGTTCCCGCTGAATATCCGCGGTCTGTACGCCCGTGCGCAGCAGGGCATCCGCTTCCTTGGCGCGGGTGTGAAAAAAGTCCACGATGTCCGACCGGACTTCGGCCGTTCGTTGCGAGCCGAGGACGTTGTCCGAGATGGCGCGCCCATATGTTTGGGAGAGCATATGCATCCGCCAACGTCCTGTTCCCGCTGGGGCGATGAGGTGGTAGCGGGCCATGTGAGCCAGAAGTTCTTTTACGTTGCCGTATTCGGCGAGGATGCTCCGTGCGGTCTGGAGCGAGAATGAGGTGCCGGGCAGCCAGGAAAGGACACAGAAGACAGTTCGGTGGAGACGGCTCAGTGTCCGAAGCGCGTGGTCGAATATCGCGCGGATCGTCTGGCCGGTGGAGTCGCTCTGTTCGAGTACCGCCCGCCCGCTCAGGCTTTCGAGCAGGGCGGCTGCCGTCAGGTCGGGGAACGTCGCCAGTCGCGCAGCAGCCATCGTGAGAGCGAGTGGGAGAAGGCCGCAGATGTCCGCGATGGCGCGAGCCGTATCGGGGCTATGCCTCAGGCGGGCGTCGTTGGGGTTTCGCCGTTCAAGGAGGTGCTGCATGAGCTGTATTGCTGCATCTTCATCGAGGGCCTTCAGCTGGATGGTGTGCTCGGGCCGTGTGTGCAAGGGGCCGTGGGAGGTGGCGATGACGGCGAATCCGCCGGGCAGAATGGCTGTGATGTCACGCAGCTGTGCTGCGGTGACGCTGTCAAGAACCATAAGCACGGGCCGGGCAACGTCACCAGTGAGCATGAGTTGAGCCGCACACAGGGTGCGCAGTTGCTCGGGCGACTGCCCTCTCGTGGCAATTCGGGGATTGAGTGCGCGCAGCAGTGCCGACCAGGGCGCTCGTCGTGCGCTGTTCAAAGTGATGAAGAGAGCGCCTGCGTCGAAGCGTCCGCGGGCTTGCGCCGCGTGGGCTGCCTGGATGGCGATGGTGGTGGTTCCCATGCCCGTCATCCCGATAATGCCTACGCGGGGGACGTCCCCCGGGGCGCGCTCCAGTGTGGTCAGAACGCGTCCGATTTCCGATTCTCGGCCCAGCGCCAGAGGCTGTGGCTGCGGCAGAGGGCTGAGTGGGCGGGGTTTGGTATACGGGACGTCGTCGTCTACAGCTCTTGTGTGGATCGCGCTGGCCGTGGGAGCGACTTCCTTGATGGTGCTGCGGCGTAGCAGGGCGGTAGCGGCTGGCCCAAGAGAACCTTCATAGGCGCCGGCCTCTCGGAGCGTGGCCAGAACCAGGACCGGACGTCGTCCTGGGTCGTCCAGCAGTTCCAGGAGCGCTTCGGCCACGGCTTCGCCGGAGCCAGGCCGAGTCAGGTTGATGTCGAGATCATCGAGCCAGACGATGGTCTGGGAACCGACACCGTCGCTCGCCAGCGCGCGCAGAACAGCTTGGTTGCGGTCGATGACGGCGGGCGCCCACACAAACCATCTCGGCAGAGACTCGCGCATAGCGTGCCAGGCTGCGCGGGTTCGGCCGCTCCCCTGGGGCCCGCGCACCGCGATCAGTCCACTGATCTCCCGCAGACCCAGGTCCTGGATGGCTTGTCGCAAGCCGACCTCGAAGGGAGTGGGGTTGCGGTGAGGGAGTAGTGGAGGCCGGGGAGGTGCTGTATCGGGCTGATTCGGTGCCGGCCGGGGCGGAAGAGAGGCAGCCAGCAGGGCCAAGGGCGGAGCGATGCCGAAGTGCACGTAGTCGGTCTCCCCAAGGTCTCCGACGCGACGTCCCAGCAACTGGGGAGCACGCCGGTTGCCGTGGGGCTGGGGCCGGTCGATGAGTTCCGAGCCTCCCGGTGCTCCCACGCAGTACACCTGACCGTGGGACGTACGCACGAACATGGGGACGTGACTGGCGGAGGCGGCAGCCACGCCTCGGCGTGGCACGCGGACCTCGATCGCATCTTCCCACTGCCGCAGATCGTGGGTGACATGCAAAATGCGTGGCTGAGTATCTGGCACGAGTATCCCGTCTGCGGGCCAGACAGGATCGCCGAAGGCGAGTTTGCTGCCGTCGTGTCGAACCGAAAGCACTACGTCAGCAACGCGGCGTGCGGGAGACGGCATTCCCGAACCGTAGTGACTGATGCCCGATGGACCGGCAAGAATTTCGTGCAGGTCCAGGGCACTGGAAGTCTCGCGAGCACGCTGAGGCAGCCGCTGCCAAGCTTGTGAGAACCACCGTCGCATCCCGTCTCTGCGATGAGGCTCCTTGACGGCGGCGTGCAGAGCTGATTGCAACCATCGGTCCGCGTCCTGGATAGCGGCGGGCTCGATGCCCGCTTCTGCCAGAAGCGCCGCCCACGTTACGTGCTCTTCCAGAGCCAGAACCGGTGAGATGTTTCCGTGAGCCTGTCGAATGACGTCGCCCGCAAGGCGGATGGGATCACCAGGAGCACTCGTGCGCAGTTCATCGACCAGCCGTTCGCGTACATAGGTCTGCACGGGACGACGCAGGGCCATGTACTGGGCACCACGGTGTGCGGCCCAAGGCCCGTACCACAGGGCCGACTCCGCTCCGACATCGAGAAGGGGCCGCACGCGCAGCCGCATGGCACGGATGAGGGTGGGTTCGATGCGCACGGCGGAAGCCAGAGCTATGGCCAGGGACAGGCCGGACTCGGAGGGTAAGCGGAGATCGTCCTCGTCCGGCTGTGGCGAGGCGAGCCGCGGACGCTCACCGAAGTTCTGCGGAGTCACGACATCCTCGTGTGGGCTACTGAAGCCGTGGTGGTGCGGTCCCAGGTCAGTAGCGGCATCATGGCCTGCAGCCAGGAGGGTTGCCGCGGCGCGGATACGGGAGTGAGGGCTACGGGCGGACAGCCACCGCGGTGCAGGACAGTGAGAGCCTCTTGCCATTCATGGGCGCCGACGGTGCGCGTCGGTGTGCCGGCGTGGTGCAGGCCGAAATCACTGAGGATGAGAACGCGCGTGCCGCGGGCGGGTGCGGCGAGGGGCTTGTAGGTCCATCGCGCGCCGGTGCCGTTTCGGCGGGGGTCCCTGGCGAAATAGCGGATATCACAGGCGTGCCGACCGATGATCGCGCTGATCCGGTTGAGGAGTTCTTGCTGATCGCGAATGAAGAGCTGCATCCCCGTGCCGATATCGACGAGTACCTGTACGCCAAAGCGCAAAGTGCGCACTGGAGTTCGGGGCAACTCGCCAATGTAGGTTCCTTTGGCGAGGTCGATAACCATACGTTGGGTGTCGATTGGTCCCTCGTCGACGATCCGGGATAAGAGGAGCCTCAAGATCGCGCTCTGAGAGCGCGGTGGTAGCAATGACTCGTAGCCGCTGCGTTGATGATCGGGGGGACCTGGGTGTTCAGCAAGGACGGGTTCCGTAAAGGTCCTCCGGACTGCTGTCTCTGTGCCGATCGGCACCAGAAGAGACATCTCGCGGGACGGCTCGCCGGCACTCTGAGAGGTTTGATCGGAACGACGTGGACTCACCGGCCGCCGACGGTCAGTGGAAAACACTGGCGCTGTGGCTTGAGCACTCTCGTGGGAGGGCGTAGCGAGAGCATTCTGGGGCACTTGCTCGCGTCGTAGCCCCATCATCGCTACGATCAGGTCCACGGTGTCATCGTCGGCGTTCTCCAGAGCGGCCAGCGCACGGGCCACGTCTCCAATCCAGTTCTGACCTCGCGGCCGCATCTTGTCACCCAGATCCGCAGGACGCCCAAGGGGGTCGGCCATCGTCAGTCCCTACCGCTCATGTGCTGCGGTTTCAGCAGAGTCAGGTTCTTGAGCTTCTCCCACTGCCCGTCCCCTACCCTGATCTGTAGGGCACGACAGGCCCATAATGCGTCCAGGTATTCAGCCGTACTGGGCGGGCGAATTCCTTCCTTCGATGCACTGGTGCGCACCACGAGCAGCTCGTCGGCCAAAGCGCGCGCCAGGTCTCGATCGTCCTGATGAGTTTCCCCCCTGAGGCGAGCGTTGAGATGTTTCTCGGCGATGGCGACGAGCTGGTCGGCGGTGCGCGGCTCGGGAGCCGAGGCAATGACACAACGCCGCAGAAAGGCTTGTGGGAGCTCGCGTTCCTCATTGGTGGTGATGATCACCAGATGGCGTTCGAAGGGGCCGGGCGCATTCTCGTAGCTCGCCGGCTCCACCACCACACGTCGCCCTGTCTCGGTGACTGTGAAGTCGTGTGAGGCCAACGGCACCAAGAGGCCGTTGGGGACATCCGGGTCAGCTTTGTCAATCTCATCGATCAATACCACGGCATGGTCGCGTTTGCGATCACGGTTCCACCGCTCGATCCAAGCTTCTTCGTCTTCAGCTACGGGCATATCCACCACGTCCGCTGTATCGCTCGGGCCCGAGAGGGCGCTCGCCGTATCGTCCTTTCCTGCGGAGCGATGGCGGGCCGCACGCGCCTGATGAATCTTCTTCGCCACCTCAGCTGCCGACTCGGGGGCGTAGGCCCACCACAGCGGTCCGGGCTCGGTATAGGCGTCCTCATCCACGGGTCCCTTTTGGGATCCATACTGATAGCGGGCCATTTGGGCATCTGCCAGGCGTCGGACACCATCAAAATTCCACAACAGATCAGTCGCCCGCGTTTGAGACGTGACGACATACTCGTAATAGCGCCAATTCTCTTGGCGTGCCACGTACGGAGCCAGCGAGGACTTACCCGAGCCGGGGTTGCCGCGCAGGAGCAGCGGTCGCCCTGTCGCCTTGGCCACTTTCACGGCCAAATCCAGCTCATCCGGCATCACGTAAACCAGACCGTCCCGACGGTCAGGCATGTCCCCTGCATCGCCATTGTTTCTCGCGGTCATGGTGATCTCCTCTGCCTGGTGGGCCGTATTAAGGCGGTCAGCCACACTTGGCCAACAGTTCGTCGGTAGTCATCTTCAGTCTGAAGGCGGCTACCTGCGCGTCAGAGGTGGGCGCCGGCTCCACACACACCACATTCGGCAGGCCAATGGCCTCGACATCCTTGAAATCTGCCTCGTGATCGGGAGGAGCCAAAAGGACAAAGTTCAGCCAGGAGAAGTGGCTCTGAAGTTGCGCGGCCACATCAGCGACGGCCTCCAGCGGGTAATCTGCCAGGCTCAGCATCAAATAGAATGTGACGCCATCCACCTGAGGAAGCCCCAGCAGCCCGCCCAAGCCCTCACCGTCCGGGGCGTAGAAGACCGCATAGAGTTCCTGTACGCATGCCTCCATCAGCACTTCCACCAACGGGCGCTCATCCAGGGGCAGGTCCTCTTCGTCGCTGAGCGCGCCCAGACTCCAACTCCCGGGCTTCACGAACAGCGCACGCTGGACATGATGCTCGGCCATCCACATCTTCCGGGCGGGGAAGAGGATGAGGCGCCCCTGCACTTGACCGCCGCCGTCGGCGTCGGGCAGGAAGCACTTGGCAGCCTTGGCATCCACCCATCCAGGGACCAACTGCTCCGTCAAGGCATGGAGCGATCTCCCGTCGAGCGCGGGTTGCAGCTCTCCCAGGGCCTGGCTGAGCAACTGCCCCTTCTTGGCCGCGGTCAACAACTCGAAAGCCAGGAGCAGATCAGAGCCGACCCTCGCCTTGACCTGCGCCAGACGGATCTCGTCCAGGTGCAAACACTCGGCTGCACGAACCACGGCCCTCGTGGCATTCTTGGCCGCCTGGTCCAAGAAATCCGCGATCCGTTCCGCCCACCGCTCGACCTCGGGGCACCGCGTGACCACCCCCACATGGGTAAACTCTCGCAGCGCCCAATCGATCACATCTTTGAGCGGTGCCTCTCTTGATGGCACGGGATTCGCATCGCGCACGCGGTCCGCGATCACCGCCTGCAGACTCATCAACGGCCCGAACCCGTGTTTCCGTGCCATCTTGGACGTCGCGCCGCCCAACAGGACCGGCAGCACATGCGGCAGGCTCTTCATGGTGTGCCGAGACATCAGGATGTCACTCTCGCGGCGCACCCAATCCGAACTCTCAACCGTCTTGGGCCCAAGCAAAACGATCGCGGCGTCACACAGATACAGTTCGGAGTACAGCTCATCGGTCCACCGATCGGTGCCGCGCAGGCTGTCCATGTCGACGAAGACGTCGTATCCGCGCTCTTTCAGCACCGGGACCAAACATTCAAGCGCGTCCCTTACGCACTCGTCCTTGCCCGCCCCATGGCTGACTAAGACCTTCAACCTCGTTGCCCCCCGCCGACGTTGCCCTACCGGGACAGCCAACAGCCATCCACGCTCCCGTGAGCAAAGATTGTGACGGCCGATCACCCCAAACGCAGCCGTATGCGCAGATCCGGCTCGATCGAGGGTGCACCAAGTTGATCAGGCGCAGTCCTGAGTGGGCGGTTCGTGAGATCCTGAGTGTTTCTGTCTTAACCTGATGGTTTGGGTGGGGGCGGACTCGGCTGGTCCGCGGCTGGCGGTCTGTTGGGGTAGCAGGGGTGAGTGAACGCAAACTGCACCCGGGCGACCTATCGGATGGGCTGTGGTCGTTGATCGAGCCGGTGACCACGGCCTTGTAGTCCTAGCTCGGACACCAGAAAGCAAGTAACCCCGGTTTTGGATGGCAGGACCCCGTTGGCCCCGAGGAGACCTCGGCGGTGCGCGGAGAGAGCCTGACGTTCAGGATCCGCAGCATCCGGCAATACCGCCTCGCCCACTCCCGGGCCAAGGCCGAACCGGCCGCCGTGACCTGAAGCGGTCGGGGCTTTGCCGTCAGTTCACCAGAGCGCGATGCCGGGCTTCCCGGATGATGCCGTCGGCGGTCTCCTCGGGAGTGAGCGCCGCGGTGTCGAACCACCAGCCGGCGTCGCCGAGCTCGCGCGTCATGCCGGCATCGAGATCCTCATAGCCGTCGAAGTCGAACCTCTCTCCTGGATCACGGAGGGTGTTGCGGTACTGGCACGCCTCGATACCCGGGGCGAGGACGACGAACAGGACTCGCCTGGCCGGAAGGAGGGAGACGAAGTAGTCCAACTGCCCGCGGTCGGGGATCACCCAGTCGACCACGGGTGTGAAGCCGGCGTCGGAGAAGTTGTTCGCCAGCATGCACAGATTGCGGTTACACAGCTCCACCTGCCGCGCTGCCTCGTCGGCAGGTTCACCAAGGGCCCCGACGCGACCGCTGACGATCAGCCTGTTGATGAAGTCGCCGTCGAGCCGGGCGGAGCGTGGCAGGCACTCGGCGACGAGCCTGGTCACCGTCGACTTCCCGGCCCCGGGCATCCCCGTCACGATCAGGCACTCCGGAGTCTCAGCAGTGATCACGCCCGAAATCGTGCCAGCGTGCCTGGTGGTCGGCAATCGAATTTTCGAGGCGCGGTCCCCCTGCGCTCTCCTGACCACGGCCCGGAACTCCCGAGTGACAGTGATCACGAACGCCCTTCGGAGGGTGCTGCGTAGGCTTGGTCCGTCGTCGTGGCGGGGTCCGGGAGAGCAGATGCGGCCTCCCTCGGTCGCCTGGCGATGTGTCAGATAGGTCAGGAAGTGGTCAGCACGAGTCCTGGGAAACCTGGGGGAAGCTGCCCGGACAAGCGACTCGTTGTAGAGTATGAAACAGCCCTTGACCTGCAAAAATGCGGGCAGGGAGCCTATATGTTGGAGTGTCCCGATGTTGCGTACGATGTTCAAGTCCAAGATCCACCGCGCTACCGTCACCCAGGCCGATCTGCACTACGTCGGATCGGTCACCATCGACGCCGAGCTGATGGAAGCCGCCGATCTGCTGCCGGGTGAACTCGTCCACATCGTGGACATCACCAATGGCGCACGGCTGGAGACCTATGTCATCGAGGGTGAACGCGGCTCCGGCGTCATCGGCATCAACGGCGCGGCGGCGCACCTCGTACACCCCGGTGACCTGGTGATTCTGATCAGCTATGCGCAGGTGGACGACGCCGAGGCGCGCTCGCTGGTGCCCCGCGTCGTCCATGTCGACGCGGCGAACAGGATCGCCGAGCTGGGCTCGGACACCTCCGCACCCGTGCCCGGCACTCCGACGCTGCGCGCTCCCCACGCCGTACGCTGACGGCAGTACGTCGTCAGAGCGAGGGAGTACGGCCGCCATGGCAGATTTCGACATCCGCGACAACAGGGCGAAGGGCCTCCTGGAGGCGTACGAGGACGGACACGTCACCGGACGTATCGCCTATTTCACCCTGGATGCCACGCCCGCCGCCCTGGTGGCCGTGCACACCGTGGTCGAGCCGGAGTACGGGGGGAAGGGCATCGCGGGGGCGCTGGTGCGGGAGTTCTACGCGATGGCGGGCCGGGAGCAGGTCCCCGTCGTGCCGTTGTGTCCTTATGCGGCGAAGTGGGCAGGGCGGCACCCCGACGAGGCACCCGGGGCTCCGGCGGAACTGGTCGCCGCGGCGGAGGCGCAGTTGAAGGCCGACCCGCAGCGCTGGTGAGCAGGGGGCGGGCCAGCGTGCGGGACCCGCCCCGCCCCGCCCCGCGTGGGCGCGGTTGCGGTTGTGGCGGTTGTGCGGCCTTCCGGCCGTGCTCGCGCCGCCGTCACCGCTTCGGATCCGTCCCGACGTGTGAATCCGGCGCGCGGGGGAACGCGGACGGGGTGACAGTGGGAACGCACGACTCCGCGCTTTGGAGGTCCGGCATGACCCAGCCCCCCGTACCACCCTCACCCGTACCGACGCCGGGCCCGCCCGGCCCCACACCCGGACCGCTGCCCGGCCCCGGGCCCGTACCCTCGCCCCCGCCGGGGCCGTCTCCCGACCCGGTGCCGACGCCCCCGATGCCGGGTCCGGAG
>NZ_JBSGUP010000190.1:0-12708 GCF_053607985.1 Streptomyces sp. NPDC055078 | reverse complement strand
ATCGCCGGCGGGGCTTGATGTGCCCGGTTTCCTGCCCTCGGCGCAAGTCGGGGCTTGATGCGCCCGGCCGCACAACCCCGGCCCGGGTTGGGGCTCGGTGTGCGGGGACCCCGCCCCCGGCGGGCAAGGTGTCGGCGGTGCGCGGACGGTCAGCGCGGGCCGGACAGCGGCAGTCCCACCCGGACCCGCCACTCACCCTCGTACGGGCCCGTCACGGCCTCCCCGCCGAGCAGCGCCGCCCGCTCGCGGATGCCGCGCAGGCCGCTGCCACGGCCGTTCGCGGGGACGGAGGCGGGGCCGGGGGCTGGCAGGGGGTTGATCACTTCCAGTTCGAGCCGGGTGTCCGCGACGCTGATCCGTACCCGCGTCGGCACCGGGCCCGCGTGCCGCAGCACATTGGTCAGGGACTCCTGCATGATCCGGTAGCCCTCGCGGGAAACCGGCCCGGGGACCAGCGAGAGCGGGCCGGTGACCTCGGCGTCGATGTCGGCGCCCGAGGCGCGCGCGGACTCCAGCAGCCGGTCCGCGTCGGCGAGGGTGGGGCGGCCGCTGACGGGCTGCTCGGACTCCCGCAGCACCAGCAGCACGCGTTCCAGATCCTCCAGCGCGGCCCGCCCCGTCTCCTCGATCGCGGTCAGTGCCCGGTCGGTGAACTCCGGGCTCCCCGCCGCCCGCGCCGCGCCCGCCTGGACCACCGCGACGGTCAGCGCGTGCCCGATCGAGTCATGCAGCTCGCGGGCGATCCGGTTGCGTTCCAGCAGTTGTTCGGTGCGCTCCTCCAGGGCGGCGAGCCGTTCCTGGGAGGAGGGGCCGAGCAGCGCGCGGGCGAGAACGGTGATCAGCTTCCCGGCCCCGACGACGAACGCCAGCAGGGCGATGACCGGCAGGGGCACGAGGAGCCAGTACCACCAGTGGCCGCCGGGCACGGTGACGAAGGCGACCTGTTCGGGGCCGCCGGTCGCGGCGAGCGCCAGATTGACGGCCAGGCCCGGCAGATGGAGCGTGAGGTAACCGGTGAGCGTGCCCAGGGCGAGCCTGATCTCCAGCCACAGGACCGTACGCCAGCGATCGCCCCAGGTGGCCGACGGCCGCACGGAGATACCCGACGACGAGTCCTTGAACCCGTGTCCGGTCAGCAGCAGCCGCGCCTGGAGGCCCTCGGAGAGCCGCATGGCGGGCACCAGGCCGGAGAGCGCCAGCAGCAGGACGGGGAGGTAGAGCTTCCCCTCCTCGACGAACATCCACATGCCGATGACGATCACGCTCATCGACAGATGCAGCCAGCGGGTGTACGTGACCGAGCGGGTCAGCGCGGTCAGTACCCCGACCGGTGAGCGGAGCACGGCGGACAGCGGCGGCATCCGGCCATCGTGCCATTCGGCCGGATCCGTACGGCTCCCCCGTACGGGGGAGCCGCCGCCCCCGCACCGGGGAGGCGCGGGCCCCTTGGCGGCAGCCAGGCTCAGGTCATGACCAGCATCGATGTAGTGAACCTGACCAAGGAGTACGGTTCGACCCGCGCCGTGGACGAGCTGACGTTCAGCGTGCTGCCCGGCCGGGTCACCGGCTTCCTCGGCCCCAACGGCGCGGGCAAGTCCACCACCATGCGTCTGGTCCTCGGCCTGGACCGGCCCACCTCCGGCACCGCCACCATCGGCGGCCGGGCCTACGCGGCCATCACCGAGCCCCTGCACCAGGTCGGCGCGCTCCTCGACGCGGGGGCGGCGCTGGGCTCCCGTACCGCCCGGGACCATCTGCGGGTCCTGGCGGCGGCCGGGCGGGTGCCGGTGCGCCGGGTGGACGAGGTCCTGGAACAGACCGGGATCGCGGCGGTCGCCCGGCGCCGGGTCCGGACCTTCTCCCTCGGGATGCGCCAGCGGCTCGGGATCGCGGCGGCCCTCCTGGGCGACCCTCCGGTACTGATGCTGGACGAGCCGTCCAACGGGCTCGACCCCGAGGGCATCATCTGGATCCGTGAGCTGATGCGCGGGCTCGCGGGCGAGGGGCGGACCGTCCTGGTCTCCAGCCATCTGATGGGCGAGACCGAGTCCTTCGCCGACCACCTCGTGGTGCTCGGCCGGGGCAGGCTCCTCGCCGACACCGGGACCCGGGACTTCATCGCCGCCTGGACCACCTCGCGCGTACGGCTGCGCACCACCGAGGGGGACCGGCTGCGGACCACCCTCGTCGCCAGGGGATACGCGCCCGTGCAGAGCGACGACGGCCGCTGGAGCGTCCCGGACGCCCTGGTGGAGGACATCGGGCGGATCGCCGCCCGCGAGGGCATCCCGATCCTTGAACTCGCCGGGGAGGAAGCCTCCCTGGAGAAGGCGTATCTCGCCCTGACCGCCGGTGAGACCGAGTACACCGCCAGTGCCACCCCGGAGGTATGACCATGCCGTTCGTCCCCGCCACCCACGCCGAGTGGCTGAAGATCCGCACCGTCCGGTCGCTGCCCGTCTGCCTGCTCTCCGCCTTCCTCGCGACGACGGTCATCTCCCTGCTGATGAGCGGCTCCTTCGGCCCGGCCGAAACGGCGAAGCCGGAGTTCGATCCGCTGCGCGCCGTGTTCTACGGCCTCAACTTCGGCACGATCGGGGCGGTCTGCTTCGGCGCGCTGACGGTGTGGGGCGAGTACAGGACCGGCGGCATCCGGTCCTCCCTGGCGGCGGTGCCCCGCCGGGGTGTCCTCTACGCCGCGAAGCTCGCGGTCGTCGCCGTCCTGTCCTTCGCCGTCGGCCTCGTCACCAGCCTGACCTGCTTCCTCGCCGGCCAGGCCCTCCTGTCCGACCAGGGCGTCTCCCTCGGCCTCGGTGACCCGGGCGCCCTGCGGGCCGTCGTGGGCTGCGCCCTGTATCTGACCCTGATGACCCTCACCGCGGCCGGCCTCACCACGGCGACCCGCAGCGCCCCCATGGTGATCGGCCTGCTCATCCCCGTCATGGTGCTGCTCTCCTTCGTCGCCGGAGACATCTCCGACGGCGGCAACGCCTTCACCGACTTCTTCCCCGACCGGGCCGGCCAGCAGGTCCTCCTCCAGAAGCCGGAGGGGACAGTCGGCCCCTGGACCGGCGCCGGGGTGCTGGGGCTGTGGGCGGGCGCGGCGGTGTGGGCGGGGTGGGCGGCGCTGCGGCGCCGGGACGCGTGATCGGGGTGCCGCTCACGAAGGGTGGGATATGCTCTGTATGCCAAATGCATATGGAGGATATGCGATGTCGAATCTCTATATGGAAGACCTGGACGATCAGGCGCTGAGCGAGGCCGCTTCGATACTGGGTACAACGACAAAGAAGGACACCGTCAACGCCGCCCTGCGGGAGATCGCGAGAAGGCGCCGTCGGCTGAACGCACTGGATCAGCTGGCCGACATGGGTGCGCGCGGGGACTTCGATGTCCTGCTGCACAAGGAGAACTACCGGCGGTGAGTCCGGTCATTCATCTCGCCGACACCTCCGCGATCGTCAGGATCGTCACCGACAAGTCGGTGCGGGAGCGCTGGAGCGATCATCTGGCCGACGGGATCATCGGGCTGTGCGACATCACGGAGATGGAGATCCTTTACTCGGCGCGATCCCTGGCCGATCGTCTCGCCAAGGAAGAACTGCTCGCCGAACTGTTCAACTGGGTTCCCGTACCCGACGATGTCTACCGCCGAGCACGCGCGGTCCAGCGAATGCTCACCGACCGGGGTGAGCATCGCAGTGCCGGCCCGGTGGATCTTCTCGTCGCCGCGACCGCGGAACTGACAGGTCTCAGCGTCCTCCACTGCGACGCGGACTTCGAGACGGTCGCCAGAGCCACCCACCAGCCCACGGTGTGGGTGGCTCAACCCGGGAAGTCCTGAACGCCCGCCCCCGGCGCGTACACAAGTGCCGCGCCCGCCCTCGCGGTTGCACAGCCGCCGGCCCTCACCGGCACAGTGGCGTCCCCCTCACAGGTACGCATGCGTCAATGACCCCCACAACCCGAGGGGGCCGCCGTGACACACCACCCGCCGCGCACCGCCGCCGCCGTTCTCGGGGCCGTACTGCTGGTCGCTCTGGTCACTCTGGTCACGCTGCTGACGGCGGCGCCCGCGGTGGCGGACGGGGGGCGGGGGGCCGGGGAGGATGAGGACGAGGTGGTCTGTGCGTCGTTCGATGTGGAGATGGCGTACGGGCTGGGGCGGGACATCCTCGACGCCGTCGAGGGGCGGGCGGCGACCACGGCCGTGTATCTGCACGACCAGGTCAGCGGGACGAGCTGTGAGCTGGGGGCGGACCGGAGGTTCGACTCGGCGAGTGTGGTCAAGGTGACGGTGCTCGGGGCGCTGCTGCGGGAGGCGGCGGAGCGGGGGCGCGCGCTGACGGGGCGGGAGGCGCGGCTCGTCCGGGACATGATCACCAGGTCGGACAACGCGGCGACCGACGCGCTGTGGCGGCAGCTCGGCAGGGCGGGGATCGAGGACTTCCTCGCGGCGGCGGGGATGGCGGACACGGTGCCGGGCGAGGGCGGGCGCTGGGGGCTCACCCAGATCACCGCACGGGACGAGCAGCGGCTGCTGGCCCTGCTGACGACGGCGAACTCCGTGCTCACCGACGCCTCGCGGGCGTATGTCCTCAAGCTGATGCGCGAGGTCGTCCCCGCGCAGCGCTGGGGCACCACCGCCGGAGCCAGCGCCACCGCTCAGGTGAAGAACGGCTGGCTGCCGCGTGCCGCACATGGCTGGCGGGTACACAGCATCGGCGCCTTCACAGGCGGGGGACGGAACCACACCATCACCGTGCTCACCCAGGACAACGCGACCATGGGCAGCGGCGTGGACACCGTGGAAGCCGTCTCACGCGCCGTTCACCCGTACTTCTGAGCTTCGCTCACCAGCACCTTCGAGGTCCGCGTGGCACTGCCGCGAAACTGGCCGGATGAGTGGCCGATCAGCCGTACAACCATCCTGTCCGCCAGGAGTCAAGAGTGGCGGGTGCACAATCGCGTGCACACTCGCATGTACTCACCGGATGTACTCAGGGGACGGGGAAATCGGTCCATGATTCAGCCACGATCCAGAATCCCGCAAGGAACAGCCCCGCGCAGACGTGCCGCCGCCGCGGTGCTCGCCGCCGTCACCATGGTGCCGGTCGCCGTGGCCGCCGCACCCACCGCGTCGGCCGCCGCGCCCCCCGCGGTCAGCTGCTCGTCGAAGAAGGCCGGGCTGGCGGACAAGCTCAAGCGGGACATCACCGCCGCCCTCAAGGGCCGCAAGGGCACCGTCGCGATCTACGTCAACGACCCGGTCACCAAGACGGCCTGTAGTCTGCGGGCCGCCCAGAAGTTCGACTCGGCCAGCGTCGTCAAGGTCACCGTGCTCGGGGCGCTGCTCCTGGACGCCCAGAAGCAGGGGCGGGCGCTCACCTCGCGGGAGCAGAACCTGGCCAAGGCCATGATCACCAAGTCGGACAACGCCGCCACCAGCACCCTGTGGCGGCAGCTGGGCGTGACCAAGGTCCAGCGTTTCCTCACCGGCGCGCAGATGACCCAGACCGTGCCGGGGGCGGGCGGCTACTGGGGGCTCACCCAGATCACCACCCGTGACGAGCAGCGGCTGCTCGCCCTGCTGACCACGAAGGGCACCCTGCTCACCGACGCCTCGCGCGCGTATGTCCTCAAGCTGATGCGCGAGGTCGTCCCCGCGCAGCGCTGGGGCACTCCGGCCGGCGCACCCGCCACCGCGACCGTCCAGGTCAAGAACGGCTGGGTGTCGCGCAAGACCCACGGCTGGCGGGTCCACAGCATCGGCGCCTTCACCGGCAAGGGGCACAACTACACGATCACCGTCCTCACCCATGGCAACCGGACCATGAACGACGGCGTCAACACCATCCAGGCCGTCTCGCGGGCCATCCACAAGGACCTCAACCCGAAGGCGTCGTCCCGCACCGCGTTCGCACCGCCCGCCGTCCCGAGGGAAGCCGTCCCGGCGACGCCCGAGCGGGCCGCCAAGGACGCGATCCCGGCGACCGGCACCCCGGCGACCGGCTGACCCGCACCGTCTCCGCGGTGCTCAGCGCACCGGGTGCCGGACGTGGCGCCGGGCATGGTGCCGGGCATGGTGCCGGGCCGACGGATGCGTGCCCGGTGCCACGCGGTGCCGCGCCCCGCGCCGTGCGCCCCGCCCGAGCCACTCCACCCGCCCCGCGAACATGACAGCGGGATGAAATCCGAGGTCCGCGGCGTTGGTGCCTTCCGGTGGGACTGGAACAAAACAAACGGGAGGCACCACGTGGCGGCGGCTGAACAGGGCTGGGCACGGCGTTTGACCGGTTACGCCTGGCGGTACCGGCGCAATGTCGTGCTCGCCCTCGGCTCGTCCCTCGCCGGTATGGGCGTCATGGCCCTGGTCCCCCTCATCACCAAGGTCGTCATCGACGATGTGATCGGGGCGCGCACCAGGTCCCTCGCGGTGTGGACGGGCCTCCTCATAGCCGCCGCGCTCATCGTCTACGTCCTCACCTACATACGCCGCTACTACGGCGGCAAGCTCGCCCTCGACGTCCAGCACGATCTGCGCACCGAGATGTACGCGACGATCACCCGCCTCGACGGCCGCCGCCAGGACGAGCTGTCCACCGGACAGGTCGTCGGCCGCGCCACCAGCGATCTCCAGCTGATCCAGGGCCTGCTCTTCATGCTCCCGATGACCATCGGGAACATCATGCTCTTCGTCATCTCCCTGGTCGTCATGGCGTGGCTCTCCCTGCCGCTCACCCTGATCGCCCTCGCCGTCGCCCCCGCCCTCTGGTGGATCGCCCGCCGCAGCCGCACCCGGCTGCACCCCGCCACCTGGTACGCCCAGAGCCAGGCCGCGCAGGTCGCGGGCGTCGTGGACGGCGCGGTCTCCGGCGTACGGGTGGTCAAGGGCTTCGGCCAGGAGGACCAGGAGACCGGCAAACTCCGTGAGGCGGGCCGCCGGCTCTTCGCCGGGCGGCTGCGCACCATCAAGCTGAACTCCCGCTACACCCCCGCCCTCCAGGCCGTCCCCGCGATCGGCCAGGTCGCGATGCTCGCCGTCGGCGGCTGGCTCGCCACCCGGGGACAGATCACCCTCGGCACCTTCGTCGCCTTCTCCGCCTATCTCGCCCAGCTCGTCGGACCCGTCCGGATGCTCGCCATGGTCCTCACCGTCGGCCAGCAGGCCCGCGCGGGCGTGGAACGTGTCCTGGAGCTGATCGACACCGAGCCCACCCTCAGGGATGGCACCAAACAGCTTCCGCCGGACGCCCCTGCCACCGTCGAGTTCGACGATGTCACCTTCGGCTACGACGACGGGCGCCCCGTACTCGACGGCTTCTCCCTGGAGATCCGCGAGGGCGAGACCGTCGCCGTCGTCGGCGCCTCCGGCAGCGGCAAGTCCACCGTCTCGCTGCTGCTGCCGCGCTTCTACGACGTCACCCGGGGCGCGGTCCTCGTCGGCGGCCACGACGTACGCGAACTGACCCAGGAGTCCCTGAGGGCCGCCATCGGCCTCGTCCCCGAGGACAGCTTCCTCTTCTCCGACACCATCCGCGCCAACATCGCCTACGGCAAGCCGTCGGCGAGCGACGAGGAGATCGAGACCGCCGCCCGCGCCGCCCAGGCCGACCGCTTCATCGCCGCACTGCCCGACGGCTACGACACAGGCGTCGGCGAACAGGGACTGACCCTCTCCGGCGGCCAGCGCCAGCGTGTCGCGCTCGCCCGCGCGATCCTCACCGACCCCCGGCTGCTGCTCCTCGACGACGCCACCTCCGCCGTCGACGCCCGTGTCGAGCACGAGATACACGAGGCACTGCGCTCGGTCATGGCCGGCCGGACGACCCTGCTGATCGCCCACCGCCGCTCCACCCTCAATCTGGCCGACCGTATCGCCGTACTCGACGGTGGCCGCCTCGCCGACATCGGCACCCACGAGGAGCTGACCCGCACCTCGGCCCGCTACCGCCGGCTCCTCACCGACCCCGAGGAACTGGGCGGGGTCTCGCCCGGACACGCCCCGGCCCTGGAGGCGGAGGCACACACCGCCGACGACGACCGGACCGTACGCGATGAACTCGATGCGGAGTTCGACGCCGAGCGCGGCATCACGCCCCGGCTGTGGGAACGGGACGAGCGCGCGGCCGAAGCCGCCGCGCCCGACGCGACCCCGGAACTCCTCGCCCAGGTCGAGGCGCTGCCCCCGGCCGACGACACCCCCGGTATCGACGAGGCCCGTGCTCTGCGCGCCGAGCACACCCACGGGGAGGGCCAGGGCCTGCGCATGCTGCTGCGCGGCTTCGGGCTGCCCCTGCTGCTCAGCCTGCTGCTGGTGACCGTCGACGCCGGGATGGGCCTGCTGCTCCCCGTACTGATCCGGTACGGCATCGACCAGGGCGTGGAACAGGTGGCGCTCGGCGCGGTCTGGGTGGCCTCCGGCCTCGCGCTCGCGACCGTGCTGGTGCAGTGGCTCGCCCAGACCGGTGAGATCCGCAAGACCGGCCGGACCGGCGAGCGGGTCCTCTACTCCGTACGCCTGCGGATCTTCGCCCAGCTCCAGCGGCTCGGGCTCGACTACTACGAGCGGGAACTCACCGGCCGGATCATGACCCGGATGACGACGGACGTCGACGCGCTGTCGACGTTCCTGCAGACCGGGCTGGTCACGGCGTTCGTCTCGGTGGTCACCTTCCTGGGCATCCTGGTCGCCCTGGTCGTCATCGACGTCCAGCTCGCGCTGGTGGTCTTCGCCACCCTGCCCGTACTGATCATCGGCACGTTCTACTTCCGCAGGCAGAGCGTGAAGGCGTACGAACTGGCCCGCGACCGCATCAGCGTCGTCAACGGCGACCTCCAGGAGTCCGTCTCCGGGCTGCGGATCGTGCAGGCGTTCCGCCGCGAGGCCGACGGCAACGCCCGCTACGCCCGCGGCAGCGACAGCTACCGCCGGGCCCGGGTGCGCGGCCAGTGGCTGATATCGGTCTACTTCCCCTTCGTCCAGCTCCTGTCGTCGGTCGCCGCCGCGGCCGTGATGATCGTCGGCGCCGGCCGGATCGAGTCGGGCACCCTCACCACCGGCGCGCTAGTCGCCTACCTCCTCTACATCGAGCTGTTCTTCGCCCCCGTCCAGCAGCTCTCCCAGGTCTTCGACGGCTACCAGCAGGCCGCCGTCTCCCTCAAGCGCATCCAGGAACTGCTGGCCGAGCCCACCTCGACCGCGCGGGCGAAGGAACCGGTCGCGGTCCGCTCGCTGCGCGGGGAGATCGCGTTCGAGGACGTCGACTTCCGCTACGGGGCCGAGGGTGCCGAGGGTGCCGAGAGGGACGCAGCGGAGGCACTCAGCGGAATCGAGCTGCGCATACCGGCCGGGCAGACCGTCGCCTTCGTCGGGGAGACCGGCGCGGGCAAGTCCACCCTGGTCAAACTGGTCGCACGGTTCTACGACCCCACCCGCGGGCGGGTGACGGCCGACGGCACCGATCTGCGCGAACTGGACATGACCGCCTACCGCCACCGGCTGGGGGTCGTGCCCCAGGAGGCGTATCTCTTCGAGGGCACGGTCCGGGACGCCATCGCCTACGGCCGTCCCGGCGCGAGCGACGCCGAGGTGGAGGCCGCCGCCCGCGCCGTCGGTGCCCACGACATGATCGCCACCCTCGACGGCGGCTATCTCCACGCCGTCGACGAGCGCGGGCGCAACCTCTCGGCGGGCCAGCGCCAGTTGATCGCACTCGCCCGCGCCGAACTGGTCGACCCGGACATACTGCTGCTCGACGAGGCCACGGCCGCACTCGACCTCGCCACCGAGGCCCAGGTCACCCAGGCCACGGACCGCCTCACCGGCCGCCGCACCACCCTGGTCGTCGCCCACCGGCTCACCACGGCCGCCCGCGCCGACCGGGTGATAGTGATGGCGGACGGCCGGGTCGCCGAGGACGGGACACACGACGAACTCCTCGCCCTCGACGGCCGGTACGCGGCCCTGTGGCGCACCTTCACCGGAGCGGACGAGTCCGGACCCGGGGTGCACGCCGTGGCGTGATGGGGGTGTACGGGGGCGTGCCCCCGGCGGTGTCCGACAACCATTCGAGCCCTGGGCGCGTCGTACGCAAGTACGGGGACCCGGGGTGAGGTGGAGGGCGATGACGCTCAGCGATACGGAGGCGGTCGGAGCCGCACGCGGTACGGAGGCGGCTGGGGTGGCTGGGGCCGCTGGGGCGGCTGGACCGGCGCGGGGTACGGAGCCGGACGGCGGGCCCAGGGGAGCCGGCGGGACCGGGGACCCCAGGGGAGCCGGCGGGACCGGGGGCCCCAGGGGAGTCGGCAGGACCGGGGGCCCCAGGGGAGTCGGCAGGACCGGGGGTGCCCGGAGAACCGGTGGCAGGCGCCTGCTGGCGACGTTCCTCGCCGTGCTGATGGCGGTCGCCGGGCTGACCGTGGCCGGGCCCGGCATCCACAGCGCCGAGGCGGCGACCTCCGTCACCTGCTCAGGACGCCCCCTGAAGACCCTCAGATTCGCCACCGGAGAGCTGCGCGTCTACAAGAGCCACCGCCGCGCCTGCGCCGTCACCGTCGCCAAGCGGCCCGGGGCACGGCGCTGGATGTCGGTCTCCCTCCAGCCGCGCGGCGGCCGTCCCGTCGTCAAGAAGGGTTTCGTCAAGCGCAAGGCGGGCCCGGTCAGTGTGCACGCGCTCAACCGCTGTGTCCGCGCCTCCGGCAAGGTCGCGGGCGTCGGCCGCTCGACCGGCTGGATTCTGTGCTGACTCATCTCCCGTGCCGCGCGCCCGAGAGGAGTGAGCCGTAGGCCGGCCCGCCGTCGGCGTCTGCCCAGTCGTCCGTTCCGGGGCGGAAGGCGACCGTTCACCGGTGCCGGGCGACCGGTGACCGGAGAAGGTGCCGTGCGGCCCCTCAGGGCGGCCGTTCACCGCGTACGCCTCACCAACCTCAGGCGTATCGCCCCACTTTCCCCGTACCTGCCCCGGTGACCCCGGGTGACCCCGGCAAAGGGGTCTGGCGGGACGGGTGTTGCCCCCGCTAGGTTCACCGCGACCCACAGATGAATCAGGGGAGGGTTAATGCGCAAGGCGCTCACAGGGGTGCTGTCGCTCACGGTGCTCATCGGCACCATGAGTGCGGCCGGAGCGACCGCAGGCGCGGCCACCGCCGCGCAGCCTGCGACCGGTCTGACGACCGGTACGACAACCGGTTCCGGTACGACGACCGGTACGACGACCGGCGGGGAAACCGTCGGCACGGACATCAAGGACCGGATCCTCGCGATCCCGGGCATGAGTCTGATCGAGGAGAAGCCCTATCCCGGATACCGCTTCTTCGTTCTCGGCTACACCCAGCCGGTGGACCACCGGAACCCGCGCAAGGGGACCTTCACCCAGCGGCTCACACTGCTGCACAAGGACACGGTCCGGCCCACCGTCTTCTTCACCTCCGGCTACGGGCTGAGCACCACACCGCGCCGCAGCGAACCCACGGCGATCGTCGACGGCAACCAGGTCTCCCTGGAGTACCGCTTCTTCACGCCGTCCCGGCCCGACCCGGCCGACTGGTCCAAGCTCGACATCTGGCAGGCGGCCAGCGACCAGCACCGGGTCTTCACCGCGCTGAAGAAGATCTACGACCGTAAGTGGCTGGCCACCGGCGGCTCCAAGGGCGGCATGACCGCCACCTACTTCGAACGCTTCTACCCGCGCGACATGGACGGTGTCGTCGCGTACGTCGCCCCGAACGACGCGGTGAACGACGAGGACGAGGCGTACGACCGCTTCCTCGACAACGTCGGCACCGAGGAGTGCCGCGACAAGCTGAACGCCGTCCAGCGCGAGGCCCTGGTCCGCCGGGGACCGCTGTCGGAGATCTACCAGCGGTACGCGGCGGCCAACAGCAACACCTTCAAGACGGTCGGCTCGCTGGACCGGGCCTTCGAGGCCGTCGTCCTCGACTACACCTGGGCCTTCTGGCAGTACAGCAAGATCTCCGACTGCGCCTCGGTCCCGGACGCCCGGACCGCGACCGACCAGCAGCTCTGGGACGCGATCGACAAGATCTCCGGCTTCTCCTTCTACACCGACCAGGGGCTCGCCCCGTACACGCCGTACTACTACCAGGCCGGTACGCAACTGGGCTCGCCGGACATCGAACAGCCCCATCTGGAGGGCCTGAGCCGCTACGGGTACCAGCCGCCGCGGAACTTCGTCCCCCGTGACATCCCGATGCGCTTCCAGCCGGGGGCCATGAAGGACGTCGACCGCTGGGTGCGGCACAACGCCCGGCGGATGATGTTCGTCTACGGCGAGAACGACCCCTGGGGCGCCGAGCCGTTCCGCCTCGGCAAGGGCAGCCGGGACAGCCGTGTCTACACCGCGCCCGGCGGCAACCACGGCGCCAACGTGGCAGGTCTGGTGCCGGACGAGAAGGCCGCGGCCACCGCCGCCATCCAGCGCTGGGCAGGTGTCGCCCCGGCCGCCGTCCAGCAGGACACGTCCCAGGCCAAACCCCTGGCCAGGTTCGACGCCCGCCTCGACAAGCGCGACAACCCGAGGGAGCAGACCCTGCGCCCATAGGCGGCTCGCGGAAGTTCAGCCCGTTGGGGGTCCCCCCGGACGAAGTCTGGGGGAGTTTGAGGACACGCCCGGAGGGCGTGCGCGGCAGCCCACGCGAGGGGCGCGGGCCCTCCCGGGGCTCCGCCCCGAACCGCCCCCTACGCCC
>NZ_JBSGUP010000189.1:0-12715 GCF_053607985.1 Streptomyces sp. NPDC055078 | reverse complement strand
GGCCGCGGGGGCCCACCACCCCCCCCGCGCGGGGGGGGGCCCGCGGGGGGGGGGGGGGGGCGCCCCGGTAAGAGGCCGCACCCCGCACCCCCTAGACGTACCGCTCCAGGATCGACGACTCCGCCAGTCGCGACAGCCCCTCCCGTACGCTCCGGGCGCGCGCCTCCCCGACCCCGTCGACCGTCTGAAGATCGTCCACGCTCGCCGCGAGCAGCTTCTGCAGTCCGCCGAAGTGCTCCACGAGCCGTTCGATGATCGCGCCGGGCAGCCGGGGCACCTTCGCCAGCAGCCGGTAGCCGCGCGGGGAGACCGCGGAGTCCAGGGTCTCGGGGGAGCCGCTGTAGCCGAGGGCCCGAGCCACTATGGGCAGTTCCAGCAGCTCGGCGTGGGTGAGGGCGTCCAGCTCGGCCAGCGCCTCGTCGACCGTCCGGGATCTCTTCGCGGTCGGCTCCGGCACATAGTCGCGTACGACCAGCTCCCGCTCGGGCTCCACCCCCGCGATCAACTCATCGAGCTGGAGCGAGAGAAGGCGGCCGTCGGTGCCCAACTCCACCACGTACTCGGCGATCTCCGTCGCGATCCGGCGGACCATCTCCAGCCGCTGGGCGACGGCCGTGACATCCCGGACGGTGACCAGGTCCTCGATCTCCAGCGCGGAGAGCGTGCCCGCGACCTCGTCCAGCCGGAGCTTGTACCGCTCCAGGGTGGCGAGCGCCTGATTGGCCCGCGAGAGAATCGCGGCCGACTCCTCCAGGACCCGCCGCTCGCCGTCCACGTACAGCGCGATCAGCCGCATCGACTGGGAGACGGAGACGACGGGGAATCCGCACTGCTTGGAGACCCGGTCCGCCGTACGGTGCCGGGTGCCGGTCTCCTCGGTGGGGATCGACGCGTCCGGGACGAGCTGCACCCCGGCCCGCAGGATCTTGGTGATGTCCTTGTCGAGGATCAGCGCGCCGTCCAGCTTGCACAGCTCGCGCAGCCGGGTCGCGGTGAACTCCACGTCCAGCACGAAGCCGCCGGTGCACATCGACTCGACGGTCTTGTCCATGCCGAGGACGATCAGCCCGCCGGTATTCCCCCGCAGGATGCGCTCCAAGCCGTCGCGCAGGCCCTGACCGGGCGCGACCGCGCTCAGGGCGGCACGGATCAGTGCTTCGGTGCCGGAGCCCGCGCCGGACTTTCCGGGTGCTGATGCCCGGTCGTTGGCTGCCACTGCACTCCTCCGGCTCGTACGGATGGGCGAGACCAGGGCAAAGTCTACCGGCGAGTGTCCTCATCCCGTGGGGCGTCCGCACGCCTGGTGCGCGGGGCGCCGCCGGGAGCGCCCTCGGAGCCACCTTCCCGCGCCCGCTCACGACCGCGCGGGAGCACCCGCAGGGCGTCCCCCACATTGGCCACTTCCGTCACTCTCATCCCGGCGGGGATCCGGCCGGGGTCGGTGGGAACGAGGGCGTGGGTGAAGCCGAGACGGTGGGCCTCGGCCAGCCGCCGCTGGACCCCCGTGACCCGTCTCACCTCGCCCGCGAGGCCGACCTCGCCGATCGCGACGAGGTTCTTCGGCAGCGGGGTGTCGCTGGCGGCCGAGGCCAGCGCCAGGGCGATCGCCAGATCGGCCGCGGGCTCGGAGAGCTTCACCCCGCCGACGGTGGCGCTGTAGATGTCGCGCTTGCCGAGCGCGGTGATCCGGCCGCGCTGCTCCAGCACGGCGAGCATCATCGAGACCCGGGAGGTCTCCAGACCCGATGTGGTGCGCCGGGGGGAGGGGATCTGCGAATCGACGGTGAGCGCCTGCACCTCGGCGACGAGGGGCCGCTTGCCCTCCAGGGTGACCGTCAGACAGGTGCCGGGCACCGGCGCGTCCCGGCGGGTGAGGAAGAGGCCCGAGGGGTCGGTGAGCCCGGTGATCCCCTCGTCGTGCAGCTCGAAGCAGCCGACCTCGTCGGTCGCCCCGTAACGGTTCTTGATGCCCCGGACCAGCCGCAGCCGCGCATGCCGGTCGCCCTCGAAGTGCAGCACCACATCGACCAGGTGCTCCAGCAGCCTCGGTCCGGCGATGGCGCCGTCCTTGGTGACATGCCCGACGAGGATCGTGGACATCGCGCGCTCCTTGGACGCCCGGATCAGCGCGCCGGCGACCTCGCGGACCTGGGCCATGCCCCCGGGGGCGCCGTCGATCTCGGGGGACGCGACGGTCTGTACGGAGTCGAGGACCAGCAGGGACGGCTTGACCGCGTCCAGGTGGCCGAGGACGGCGGACAGATCGGTCTCGGCGGCGAGATACAGCTGGTCGTGCAGCGCGCCGATGCGGTCGGCGCGCAGCCGGACCTGGCTCGCGGACTCCTCGCCCGTCACATAGAGCGTGCGGTGCTCGTCGCTCGCGGCCTTGGCGGCGACATCGAGCAGCAGGGTGGACTTGCCGACGCCGGGCTCCCCGGCGAGCAGCGCGACCGCCCCCGGCACCAGCCCGCCGCCGAGCACCCGGTCCAGCTCGCCGACCCCGGTGGAGCGGGCGGTGGCCTGCCGCCCGTCGACCTGGGCGATGGGGAGGGCGGCGGTGGAGACCCGCCCGGCCGCGGTGGTCCGCACCGCGGGGGCGCCGTACTCCTCGACGGTGCCCCACGCCTGGCACTCGGGGCATCTGCCGAGCCACTTGGCGGTGGTCCAGCCGCACTCGGTACAGCGGTAGGACGGCCGGTCCTTCGTGGATTTCGTACGGGCAGCCATGGGGGAACCGTAGCGGGCACCACTGACATTGATCGTGGTACGGGGGTTCCGGCGGTCGCACGCGGCGGGATCAGGGGTGTCAGGGGGGGCGACCAGGGGTGTCAGGGGGCGACACGGAGCGGACACGGATGATCGGGCAAGAGGTACGGAATAAACGATTCCTCTCCCCCTTCGGGCGAACTGTTCACCCGTAAGGATTAAAAGTACTCAAGCGGTACGAACCGGGTGCGGTCCTGCGCCTACCGTCACGGCGTGATGAGCAGCAGGCCGGAACCACCGACGCAGACCACCGGCGCACACCGGGCGCACCGCCGTGCCCAGCGGCCGTCCCCGCAGCGCCCGCCCGCGCGCTACGAGCCGTATCTCGACGGCCTGTTCACCTACTGTCTCTCCGTGCTCGGCGAGCACGGAGAGGCGACCGCGCTCCTCGGCGAGGTGCTCGCCGTCGCCGACCGGAACCACGGGCGTGCCCCGGCGGCCGGACCCGAGCGCCAGGCATGGCTGTACGCCCTGGCGCGGTGGTCCTGCCGCCGACGGCTGGCCGAACGGCGGAACAGCAGGCCAGGCGCGCACACCGGCAGGCCCATCGTCTCCGAGGAGCGGCCCCGGGTCCCCGAGGTGACCGCCGCCCGCCGCCGCGCCGACCTCGCCCGGCTCGCCTGGCCCGAGGCGGCCGGTACCTCCCCGGAGCAGCGCGAGGCGCTCGAACTGGCCGTACGCCATGGACTCGCCCCCCGTGAGGTCGCCTCCGTCCTCGGCCTCGACACCCTGGCCGCCCGGGAACTCCTGGCCGCCGCCGCCTGCGAGGTCGAGCGCACCCGGGCCGCCCTCGCCGTGGTCGAGACCGGCGACTGCCCCGCCGTCGCCCGGCTCGCCGGGGACGGGCGCGTCCTGCTCTCCACCGCGCTGCGCACCGAACTGGTCCGGCATGTGGACGACTGCCCCCGCTGCCGCCGCGCCGCCGAACGCTCCGGCGAGGGCGGCCCCTGGCCCGGCTCGGCCGTGACCCCGGCCACCCTGCCGCTGGTGGAGGCGCCGCGCACCGCGACCCACCTCGCCATGCGCCACGCACCCCGCGCCCGGTCCGCCACGCCCCGCTTCGGCCCCGGCGGCTTCCCGCTCGACCCCAAGGACCAGGCGGCCCGGCGGGAGAGGCTGCGGGCCCGCGCCGTGACCACCACGGTCGTCGCGACGGTCGTGGCCGCGCCGGTCCTCGCGCTGTGGGCCGCCTACCGCGGCGCCCCCCTCACCGGCGAGGGACGGCAGGGCGGGGCGTCGGTGAGCGCCACGGAGTCGGAGGACGCCGACGGTCTGCACGGCGAGCCCTACGACCGCTACGAGAACGCGGGCAGTACCCACGACGACCCCGGCTCCCGCTACACCGCGGGCACCCGTTCCCCTGATGTCTCCGTCGAGGTCGTCACCACCGGCCCACCCCTCCCGCCCGCCGTCCCCGGCCGGCCGGGCCCCGGCCGCCTCACCGTCGAGGCCGAACCCTTCGGCGACCTGACCCGTATCACCCTCCGCGCCTCGGGCGGCGCTCCGGTGCGATGGTCGGCGTGGACGGACGCCTCCTGGCTGCGGCTGAGCCGTACGTCCGGCGTACTGCGGCCGGGCGAGGCGACCACCATCCAGGTCCGCGTGGACAGGGAGCGGGAGCCCGCGGGGGCGTGGCGGGCCCGGATCGGCGTGGGGCCATCGGGCGCGGTGGTGTCGATCGAGGGCTACGGGGAGGGCGGCCACCGTCCCCCGTCGCAGCGCCCGACCACCCGGCCGCCCACCGACGAGCCGTCGCCGCCCCGGCCCACCCCGTCCGCCCCCCCGCCCCCGACACCCACCCCCACCCCGACTCCCACCCCCGACCCCTCGACCTCGGAGCCACCCCCGACTTCCCCGGAACCGACGCCTTCCCCGTGACCCACCGCCCAGTGAGGGTGCGCAGATTCAGCCTCGCCGGCGTTTGAGGCGCTGGGGGTCCCCCCACGCCCGCTAGGGCGTAGGGGGAGGTTCGGGGCGGAGCCCCGGGAGGGCCCGCGCCAGCGCGTCTGGCTGTCGCGCACCCCTGCGGGGTGTCCTCAATCGCCGGACGGGCTGGTTCTGCGCGGGGTCTGGGGCGGAACCCCGGTCAGGGGGACACCGTTGGGACGGCCTCGTCAGGGCGGTTCTTGGTCGCGCGGGAGCAGGTGTAGCCGCGGGGGACGTATTCTCCGGGCCCCCCGAGTACCACCGTGCCCCCCGCCGCCGCGGCACGGCTCTCCGCGAAGGTGCAGACGATCTGCGCGAGGGCGGCGGCCGGCAGGTCCTCCGGCTGGCGGCTCAGGCGGAGGGTGCCGTCGGGGTCGCCCGCGCGCGGCCCGCTGAGCACCATCGGCCCCCGGACGTAGGTGGCGAAGCCCGCCTCGCGCTCCGCGGACGACGGCTCGCGCTGCAACTCGGCGAGGAGCGCCTGGGCGACCTCCACCCGGTCGCCGGGGGCCGCCGGCGGGGGAATGTCGGCCGTACGGTCCACGGACTCCAGCTGGGAGGCGCAGACCAGATAGACCCGGACCGGAAAGCGCTGGGGCTGCCCCTGAGGGAGGTTCTCGCCGCTCACCTCGCAGGGGACCCGGGAGGGCGCCGGACCGGCGTCCACGGGCACCGGGGTGGGTCTGATGCCGCAGCCGGTGAGTATGAGCGCGCCGAGGAGCGCGAGGATTCCCGCAGGGGGGACCGCGCCCCGCCGGGCGCGGACCGTGACCGTCACTGAGTGCCTTCCTCTCGCCCGCCCGTACTGCGCGTACTGCCCGTACTGCCCGTGCCCTCCGCCGGGGCGCCGTCGCAGTCCGCGCCGGTGACGCCGCCGTCGCCTTCGTCGCCCTCGTCGCCGTGTTCGTCTTGCGGCTCGGCCTCGCCGCGCGGCAGCCGCAGGACGAACACCGCGCCGTCCCCGTCGGGGGAGTTCGACGCGGTGATGGTCCCGCCGTGGATATGGGCGTTCTCCACGGCGATCGACAGCCCGAGCCCGCTGCCCTCGGACCGCGGCCGGGACGCGCTGGCCTTGTAGAACCGGTCGAACACATGCGGCAGCACCTCGGCGGGGATGCCGGGCCCGTGGTCCCGTACCTCGATCAGCAGCTCACCGCCGACCGGCCGCACCGCGACCCGTACCGGCGAACCCCCGTGCTTGAGCGCGTTGCCGATCAGATTCGCGAGGATGACGTCGAGCCGGCGCGGATCGAGCCGCGCCATGATCCCGCGCTCGGCGTCCAGGTCCACCGCGTCCAGCCAGGCCCGCGCGTCGATGCACGCGGTGACCTGGTCGGCGACGTCCACGGTGTCCAGGACGAGCCTGGCGGTGCCCGCGTCGAAGCGGGTGACCTCCATCAGGTTCTCCACCAGATCGCCCAGCCGCCGGGTCTCGCTCACCACCAGGTTCACCGCGGGCGCGATCATCGGATCGAGGCTGTCCACCTCGTCCTCCAGCACCTCCGTGACGGCGGTGAGCGCGGTCAGCGGCGTACGCAGCTCATGCGACATGTCGGCCACGAACCGGCGGCTGGACTCCTCCCGCGCGCTCATGTCCGCGACCTTCTTCTCCAGCGACTCGGCGGTCTTGTTGAACGTCCTCGCCAGTTCGGCCAGTTCATCCGTCCCCGACACCCGCAGCCGGGTGTCGAGCTTGCCCTCGCCGAGCCGCCGGGCCGCCTCGCCCAGCCGGTGCACCGGCTTCAGCACGGTCGTCGCGGCGGCCTGTGCGAGCAGCGCCGAGCCGATCAGCGCCAGCGCGGTCGCGATACCCAGCGACCAGGCCAGCGAATTGAGGTCCTCCCGCTCCTGGTCCAGCGACTTGAACACATAGCCGGTCGGACCGCCGCCGACGATCCGGGTGCCGCCGACGAGATACGGCTTGCCGCCGCGCTCGGTGCGCTGCCAGTAGACGTGGTACGGGACCGAATTGCCCGAGCCCACCTCCTGCGGGTCGTTCACCGCCTCCTGGAGCCTTCCGGGCACATCGTCGAGGGTGAAGTCGTCCGCGTCGGATGTGACCACCACCGGTTTGCCCGCCGCGCGCTCCCCGATCAGCAGCACGTTGTACCCGTCCTTGCCGTGGGACATCTGGTCGGCGGCGTCCTGCAACTCCCCCTGGGAGGGTTGCAGCGGCAGCGCCGCCGCCCGGTTCTGCATCTGCTGCCGGAAGTCCCCCAGCGCGGAGTCCTGGGTGCGGGTCAGCACCGCCTCGCGGTTGAGCCAGTACGCGATGCCCGACGCGGACACCGCCGCGGTCAGCGCGACCACGGCGAAGACCACGGCCAGCCGCAGCCGCAGACTCGTCCAGCGCAGCCCGGCCAGGATCACGCGCTTCGCGGCACCGCTCACCGAGCGGTCCCCGCCGTACGGCAGACCGGACAGGCCGGATGGACCGGATAGCACGGATGGATCGGACAGGCCGGACGGGTCGGGCCATGGACTCGGCCGAGGACCGTGCGGCGGACCGGGCGGCGGACCGGACTGGGGGGCATGGTCACTGCGGGACATCCAGGCGGTAGCCCACCCCGCGCACCGTACGGATCAGGGTCGGCGATGACGGCACATCCTCCACTTTCGCCCGCAGCCGCTGGACACAGGCGTCCACCAGCCGGGAGTCACCGAGATAGTCGTGCTCCCACACCAGTCTCAGCAGCTGCTGCCGCGACAGGGCCTGCCCCGGCCTGCGGCTCAGCTCCAGCAGAAGTCGCAGCTCGGTCGGCGTGAGCTGGAGATCTTCGCCGTTCTTGGTGACGGTCATGGCGGAACGGTCGATCACCAGGGATCCGAAGGTGGCCGAGTCGGTGGACTCCCGCTCGCCACGGCGCAGCACGGCCCGGATACGGGCGTCCAGCACCCGCCCCTGGACAGGTTTGACCACATAGTCATCGGCTCCGGACTCCAGGCCCACGACCACATCGATGTCGTCACTGCGGGCGGTCAGCAAAATGATCGGCAGTTGATCGGTGCGCCTGATGCGGCGGCACACCTCGAAACCGTCGATCCCGGGCAGCATCACATCCAGCACGATCAGGTCGGGCCGCTGCTCACGCAGCAGTTTCAGGCCGTCCTCGCCCGTCGCCGCGGTGGCCACACGGTGGCCCTGGCGGGACAGGGAGAGTTCGAGGGCCGTGCGGATGGCGTCGTCGTCCTCGATCAGCAGCAGAAAAGGCACGGAGGTCATTCTGGCCCATGGGTGTGCCGGAGTTCGAATGGCCGCCCTCGCGCGGGCCCCCGGCGTCCCCGTCACGCCGCCCCGTTCAGCCCTGCCGGAGCCCCTGTGACAGCCCTGTGACAGTCGGGGGACACCGCCATGAAATCGCCTGGGCAAGCTTCTAGGCACACGGACGGAAACAGACTCCACTCGACGGGGGGCGCGAGATGAACGCACTGCACAGCACCACCTCAAGCGCAGTTGTCACGCGTCTCCACGACGTCGGGCGGACCACGGAGAAGTCCGGTGCCGTGAACGGGCGGGGGTGCGTTCGCGGCACCGGGCGTCAGCACAAGCCGTCGTATATGACGGTCGTTGACGCCACGGGGGGCTCCACCGGGAGCAGGGGCACGGGGGCGGCGTACGGAGAGGCGGCGACGAGCCTGTCGGAGGCGGAGTTCACCGCCTACGTGAAGGAGCGCCGCTCCTCTCTGTACGCGACCGCCTACCACCTCACCGGTGACCGGTTCGAGGCGGAGGACCTGCTCCAGAGCGCGCTGTTCTCCACCTATCGCGCCTGGGACCGGATCAGCGACAAGGCGGCGGTCGGGGGGTACCTCCGCCGCACCATGACCAATCTGCACATCAGCGCCTGGCGCCGGCGCAAGCTCAACGAGTACCCCACGGAAGAGCTGCCGGAGACGGCGAGCGACACCGACGCGATGCGGGGTACGGAGCTGCGCGCGGTGCTCTGGCAGGCGCTGGCCAGGCTGCCCGAACTCCAGCGGACGATGCTGGTCCTCCGTTACTACGAGGGCCGCACCGACCCGGAGATCGCGGAGATCCTGGACATCAGCGTCGGCACGGTGAAGTCGAGCATCTGGCGGTCACTCCGCCGGCTGCGCGAGGACGAGGTCCTCAGCTTCGGCCGTGACGAGGAAGAGTCCTTCGGCGAGCTGGTGGCCTGAGGGTGAACGGGGGAATCAGAGGAAACGGGGGAAACGGGGAAAAACCGGGGTAGCCCGGGGGGCGACGAGCAGCCCGGCCACCGCCCAGGCACCCAGCACCGCGACGGTCTCCAGCTGCCGCCAGGACTCGCCGATCTCGACGGCGACCGCGGCGTCCGGGAGCAGGGCGGATCTCATGCCCAGGCCGAGCCAGTAGACCGGGAACACCTCCGCGACCCCTTGCAGCCAGCCCGGCATCGAGGTGATCGGGTAGAAGATGCCCGATATCGCGATCATGCCCATGACGGGCAGCTGGATCAGGCCCTGGGCGCGGGCGCTGGTGAACACGGACCCGAGGACCGCGCCGAGGGGCAGGGTCGCCACCATGCCGAGTACCAGCACCCAGCTCAGGGTCAGCCAGGAGCCGGGGCTGCCGGTCGACAGCCCGTCGATGATCAGCAGGGCGGGGATCAGAAAGATCGCCAGGTCGGCGAGGAGACTGCCGGAGACCGTGACGAGCTTGCCGACGAGATAGCCCCGCACTCCGTTCGGCGTCGCCTTGGCGCGCAGCAGGGTGCCGTCCTCGCGATCGGCGGTGAGCAGCTGACTCATGCTGACCATGCCCATGGCCGCGTTCATCCCCAGCACGCTCGGCAGGACCAGGGTGCCGAGCGGGAATCCGCTGGAGCCGAACGTCCGGTCCCGCATGAAGTACATGACGGCGACCATCATCACGGGCCACAGCAGATGGGACAGCAGATCCCCGCCGTTGGTGAACGACTGGCGCAGTTCGATCAGACCGCGCGTCCAGCCCGCTCGCAGCGCCGTGCCCGCCGGGTTCACCGGGTTCACCGTGCCACCTTCCGCTGCTCGCGGGCGGCTGCCTCGCCTTGGCGCACCAGGGCCATGTACGTGTCCTCCAGGGAGGCCCTGCGGACCTCCAGTTCGCCGATCGCCTCGCCGTGTTCCCGCAGCAGTCCGCGGACGAACCCGGTGGAGTCGGGGGTGGTTTTCACAAAGCGCCGCCCTTCGTGCGTCCAGCGCACCTCGCCCTCGCCCGCCGTCCGCCGGGCCAGTTCGTCCGCCGAGCCGTCCGCGATGATCCGGCCGCCGGCCAGGATCATGATGCGGTCGGCGAGTTTGCCCGCCTCGTCCAGGTCGTGCGTGGTGAGCAGGATCGTGGTCTCGTGGTCGGCCGCGAGGCGGTGGACGAGGTCGTGGAACTCGTAGCGCGCCTCCGGGTCGAACCCGGCGGTCGGTTCGTCCAGGAACAGCACTTCGGGGCGGCCCACGATGCCGATCGCCACATCCAGCCTGCGCCGCTGTCCACCCGACAGGGTCCTGATCTTGCTGTCGGCCCGCTCGGTCAGACCCACCGCCTCGATGAGGCGATCGGCGTCCCAGGGGCGCTGGATCGCGCGGGTGGCGTAAGGGGCGTAGTAGGTGCCGAGATGGGTGAGCAGTTCCCGCACCCGCCATTTGCCGTGGTCGCGCCAGGACTGCAGGACGACGCCCAGCCGGGCCCGCCACCGCTCGTCGCCGTGCGCCGGATCGGTGCCGAGCACCTCGGCCCGGCCCGCCGAGCGCATCCGGAAGCCTTCCAGGATCTCGATCGTGGTGGTCTTCCCCGCGCCGTTGGGTCCCAGCAGCGCCACCACTTCGCCGTGGCGCACCCGGAACGTCACATCACGCAGGACGTCGTGCGTGCCGTAGCGCATACGCAGCCCGTCGGCCCGGAGCACGACTTCCTCACTCGTCGTCATCATCTCGCCTTCGTGGGGTTCGCCTCATGCGGCGCGAGGGGCCGCCGTTGGGCATCGGCACCCGGCCACAGTTCGTTCGGAATTCAGCGAAGGCTACGTTGCATTTCATGAACCGTCAACGCTCGACCGCCCATGAATCCCCCTGCATCGCCGCTTGATAGCTCAGTCTGTTGCAATGACATTGAGAGTGAAAGCAAGGAATCAGAGAGCGTCGTTGCAATGTTCTGATCGTGAACGCATACTGGGCCGACCATCGAGCGGCAGGAGGCGAGCAGGAATGCCGGGAGGCAGGCTGACGCAAGTCGACCGACACCACATCGCGGCGGGACTGGCCGGGGGACTCGGATACGCGGAGATCGCACGGCGGCTGGACCGGCCGACGTCCACCGTCAGCCGGGAAGTCTCCCGCAACGGCGGCCCAGAGGGTTACCGGGCGGACCGTGCCCACCGGGCCACCTCGGACCGCGCCCGCCGGCGGGGGCCCGCCGCTCCCCCGGAGTCGGCGGGCCCGTCCGGCTCCGACACCGGCGGACGCGACCGGGACGCGGTGCACGGCTTCGCCGAGCAGTTCGCGGAACTCATGGTCGTGACCGGGCTGCCCCGGATGGCGGCCCGGGTGCTCGCTTCCCTGGTCACCACCGACTCCGGCGCCCTGACCGCGGCCGAACTGGTCCAGCGGCTGCGGGTGAGCCCCGCCTCCGTGTCCAAGGCGGTGGGCTATCTCGAAGGGCTGGAGCTGCTCCGGCGCGAGCGCGGCACCCGGCCGCCGCGCCGCGAGCTGTATCTCATCGACGACGACGTCTGGCTGCGCACCTGGCTGACGAGCGCCCGGACGAACGCGTTGCTGGCGGACATCGCCCAGCGGGGAGTGAGCGTTCTCGATCCCGCCACACCTGCCGGAGCCCGGCTGGAGCATATGCGCCAGTTCTTCGCACAGCTCAGCGACGACATGTCCGGGGGATCCGTCGCCGCCACCCTCGGCGACGCTCTGACGCTCCTCGCCGCACTGGCGCACGCCGGAACACCCCTCACCGCCGAACAGCTGGCCGCCGCACTGGACTGGCCCCTGGAGCGCGTCACCGACGCCCTACGGGACGCGGAACGGCACCAGGACTTCACCGATCCGGTCGCGCTTCGGCGTGCCGGGGCCGGCGCCTACACCGTGACCGCCGCGTCCGGCAGGCTCACAGCGGCACAGCGCGCGGCACTGGGGCGCCCCGCGCGGTGAAGTGCTCGGCGTCGCCGATGTCCGTGCCGACGTACCTGATCCGGGGGCGACGGCCGCGGGCCCCGGACAGGTCGACCGCGTGGTGCACCAGGGAGTCACAGCTCACCGTGGTGCGGCCTCCGGCACGGTGACCGCCCGAGGTGGCGACGACGGTGGGTTCCGGGGCGGCCATGGTCCATGATCGTTCATCGGCCGACAGATCGACAGGTCGACGCGATGGGCAGGACGGCACGACGGCAGGTCGCAGGTCCGGCGGACCGGCCGGGGCGCGGGGAGCCGCCCGACCCGGGCGCACCGCGGCGGGACCGCGGCTCAGGCCGGTCTCTGCCACATGTTCTCCCTCTCGCTCAGGACACGGATCGCATCGTCGAATGCGTCGCGCTGCTCCGCGGACATCATGCCGAAGAATGCGACCAGCGCGGCTGCGGGATTGTCGCTTCTCGACCACGCCTCGCTCATTAATGTCGCCGCGTAGTCGGCCCGGGTGGACACCGGGCTGTACCGAAAGGCGCGGCCGTCGAGTTCCCGGCGGAGCCAGCCCTTCTGATGCACCTTGTCCATCACGGTCATGACGGTGGTATAGGCAATGGGGCGATCCCGCCGCAGGTCTTCGAGGATTTCTCTGACCGTGACCGGCCGGTTCCATTGCCAGACGCGCGTCATCACCGCGTCTTCAAGTTCTCCCAGTTGGCCTTTCACAGCCGTCATTTTATGGAGAGGAAGTGGACGGCCCAAGCCATTCCTCGGCCGCATATCCCCAAGGGCGCACTCGTATCGGGCGCTGATCTGCGGTAATGGGGATCGTCGACCTCGGTACAAGGGATGCGGGACGGCGGCGGGACGGCTCGGCCCGCGCAACCACCCGGGCCGCCGGACGGCGGAGGGCCCGGAC
>NZ_JBSGUP010000188.1:0-12763 GCF_053607985.1 Streptomyces sp. NPDC055078 | reverse complement strand
CCCTTCCCCATTTCCCCCGTGTGCTCTGTGTCCCCCGACAGCCCCCGGCCCCCGGCGCCCGCGGCACCGTGCGGAGGCGGCTCACCGCATGGACGCGACGGCCCACTCCGCGGCCACCGCCAGGGCGACCCCCGTACCGAGCACCGCGGTGGCCACTCTCGTACGGCCCTGTCTGCTCAGTACCAGCGCGCTGCCCGAGAGGATCAGCGCGATCCCGTAGAAACCCATCGTCAGGACCGAATGGGTGGTGCCGAGCCGCAGGACGAGCGTCAGTCCCACCGCGATCATGATGAACGCGGAGAGCGCTATACGGACATGACGTGCCTGACGTGGTGTGAGCCCCTGCCGCTCCGGGCTCGAATTGGCTTCTGACATGATCGGAAGACTAATCGGAACACCGTCCGTCCCGTCCCCGCTCAGGCTGCCGGGTCCGAGGGCCGTGATGTCCGCCGTTCCCGGTTTTTCATGCGTACGCATGCGCGATTCCCCGCCCCTAGGCGGGCCCGCCGACGCCGACGGCCCACAGGGGTGCGGTCCCGGTCAGCTGGCAGGCGTTGAGATAGAGCGGAATCGGCGGTGTGTAGGGACTGTCGTCGTCGGGCCAGCGGATGAGCTGGGGGTTCGCGGTCGGTACATATGCTCCCTTGGCGTAGTGCGAGGGCAGTGGCCAGGTCAGCTCCTGGTCGGAGCCGGCCGGGACGATCCACCACCACCATTCGGAGTCGGCGAAGACACAGCCGTTGCGCGGGAGACGCCCCAGCAGCCGAAAGCCGTAGCGAGCGGGCACCCCCACGGCGTCGCAGCCCAGCGAGGGCACGAGCGTGGGCGGCAGATCGAGCCTGGTCAGGCCGTTTCTGTCGGAGTGGCGCCCGCCCAGGGAGAACAGCGTCGACAGGTGCTTCAGCATGGCCTCTCCGATTGCCGAGGGAAGTTCGCGCCGTACGGAACGTCCGTATGCGCCAGCTCCGCCCAGACGATCCGGCCGGTGCCCTGCTGTGTCGTATGGGCCCCCCAGGAGGCGGAGACCGCCTCGACGAGCAGCAGTCCCCTTCCCCGCTCCTCGGCGGCCCTGGTGTGGCACACATGGGGGCCGGTGGGCGCACAGCCCTGGTCCCGCACGCTTATCCGCAGGTTCTCGATGCCGTTGAGCAGTTCACAGGAGACCAGGTGGCTTCCGCTGTGCACGACGGCGTTGGTGACCAGTTCGGAGACCACCAGCATCGCCGTGTCATGGACATCGCCGCCTATGCCCCAGCAGTCGAGCCGGTCACGGGCGAGCTGTCGTGCTTGGGAGACGTACTCAACGCGCGCCGGCAGCTCGAAGCCGTACCGGTGGTGGTCGACCCCCGAGCACGGGTCCAAGAGTGGGGCGTGGAGCGCGTCACGGTTCACCTGACCACTGTCGCGCTGAAATGGACAACTTGGCAAGACCCACTCTGAAAAATTCAGAGTGGGCATATTCATCGATGCTGCCGCGTGGCACACTGCTCGCAAGAAGTTCGTGGGGAGGTCTTGAAGTGAGTGAACCGCGGTCCGCCCCCACAGTGGGGCAGGTCGTCCTCGGCAAGCGCTTGCAGGATCTGCGTGAGCGTGCCGGGCTGCGGCGTGAGGAGGCCGCGAGTGTCCTTCGCGTGGCCGCGGGCACCATTCGCCGGATGGAGACCGCCGAGGTCGCGCTGAAGATCCCGTACGTCCAGCTGCTGCTGGGCGCGTACGGGATCGGTGAGGACGAGGCCCGCGGTTTCATCGAGCTGGCCGAGGAGGCCAACAAACCGGGCTGGTGGCAGCGCTTCCACGATGTGCTGCCGGGCTGGTTCAGCATGTACGTCAGCCTGGAGGGCGCGGCCAGCCTCATCCGTGCGTATGAGCCGCACTTCGTGCCCGGACTGCTCCAGACGGAGGAATACGCTCGGGCGATCATGCTCAGCGGAGCCGTCGGCCAGACCGATCCCGAGGACATCGAGCGCCATGTGGCGCTGCGGATGGAGCGGCAGGACCTCATCACCCGACCCGACGCACCCAAACTGTGGGTGATCATGGATGAGACGGTGTTCCGGAGACCCGTCGGCAACGCGGACGTCATGCGCGGTCAGATCGACCGCCTGCTCGAAGGCGCTCAGTTGCCCCATGTCACTCTGCAGATCGCGGAGTTCGCGTCCGGGCATCACCCCGGCACCTATGGGCCGTTCGTGCTGTTCCGGTTCGCCGTCCCCGAGCTCCCGGACATGGTCTACAGCGAGTATCTGACCGGCGCGGTCTATCTCGACGCGCGACCCGAGGTCGCCTCGCATCTGGAGGTTCTGGACCGCATGGCGGCCCAGGCCGCGACTGCACAACGCACGAAGGAGTTCCTCAGGGATCTCCGCAAGGAGCTGTGAATGGATCACATATACAACGGCATGCCGGCCACCGAGCTGGGCGATGCGGGCTGGCACAAGCCGTGGAGCGGCGGGAACGGCGGCAACTGCTTCGAGACGATGAAGCTCGCGGACGGGCGGGTGGCGGTGCGCCAGTCGGCCGACCCGGGCGGTCCCGCGCTGATCTACACACCGAGCGAGATCGCGGCCTTCATCCAGGGGGCCAAGGCCGGGCAGGCGGACTTCCTGCTGACCTGATCACCCCCGGCGTGCGTTTGCCGTGATTCCGGTCGGCCTACGAGTACAAGCCGCGTCCGTCTCATCCGCGCACGGCGTCTTCATCCACGTTCGTCCACGCACGGGTCCCGGTCGGCTCAACCCGCCCGGAACATCTCTGTCTCGCACCGGAAACCTCCGGTAACCCACCCGGACGTCCTCGCCTGAGGTCCACCGGGCCGGTACCCGGAACGCAGCACCAGCCGATACACATCAGTCACACCGGACCACCCGGAATCATTCGGAAGACGGCGTGCGGGTACCGATCCCGCACGCCGTCGTCGTCCTCGGCCAGGTCAGGGGCGCGGCGGCACCAGGGTGGCGAGGAACGCTCTCGGCGCCGAGACGTTGCCCGCCGTGTCCATCGTACGGTACTCGATTGTATGCGTACCGTAGTCGGGGGTGCCATCGTCCCATGGCACCGCCCGGGTTGTCCCGAGCTTTCCGTACACCAGGCCGTCGATGACCGTGCCGCCCGGTGTGAAGCGGTAGGGGGCGTCGGCGTCGGTCGGCCAGCCGTAGTACGTCTGCCAGCCGTCGCCGTTCACCCGGAACTGCGTCACCACCGGCCCGTCCCGGTCGTCGCGGGCGGTCAGCTTCATGGTGAACGGGCCGTCGTACACATACTCCACCGGCCTCCCGGGCCGGGACACCGTGCGCAGCGGCCCCGACAGCGTGGCCTGGGCGACCGCGGGGGTCGCGTCGACCGTCCAGCTCAGCGTGGTGCCCGTACCGGCGATCCGGGCCGTCAGCCGGTGGCTGCCGGGGCGCAGCCGCAGCGCGCCCAGATCGAGATCGCGGTCATTGCCGGGGTTGGCCACCGGACGTCCGTCGATGGACCAGCGGACGGCGGGGCTCCGGCCGCCGGGGTGGGTGGTGTCGGCGTACACGACACCCTTCGCGCCGACCGGCTCCCGGGTGTCGGTGTGCCCGGTGAAGGCGGCGGGGACGGGCGGCGCGGCGGCGGTGGCTGCCGTGGCTGCCGTGTTCACGGTCTTCACGGTCCAGGTGACCGTGCGGGTCATGGCCGAGGAACCGCGGATCGCCGGGTCGCGGACGAACGGCGTCGGGTCGGTGACCGTCGCCGTCAGCTCATGGACGCCGTCCCGCAGCCGCAGCCGCCGCAGATCCACACTGCGGGCGTTCGCGGTGTGCCGCAGCCGGCGGCCGTCGAGCCGCCACACGACATCGAGTTCACCGCCCACCGGATGCAGGGTCTCGACCCATACGGTCCGGTCGGCGCCGACGGGGGAGGTGTTCGGGGTGTGGTCCTGGACGGGGTTCACCCTGGCGGCGAGCTTCTGCACCATGACCTCGCGACCGATCTGGTCGAAGGCGTAGCCGAGCGTCTTCATGATCGAGTGCTTGCTGGGCCGCCAGATGCCCTCGGTGGCGTACAGACCGCCCTCGTACCGCCCGATGACCCCGCCCGACTCGCTGCGCTCGCCCAGCCAGCGCCACCACTTGGCGCGCTGCCCGCGCATCTGCTCGGCCGTGAGCACGGTGTGGTGGGCGGAGGCGGGCTCACGGCCGCCGTACCGGCCGCCGGGGACGCCCCGCGCGTAGTAGTCGTACTCGTCCTGGAGTCCGCCCAGCGAGTGCCCGATCTCATGCGGGGTGATCAGCGACGAGAGGGCGTTGCCGCCGGACGCGGTGGCGTAGGTGCCGCCCGCGCCGCCGTAGGTGCGGCTGTTGGCGAGGGCGACGATCTGCCGGTTGCGGGCGGTGGTACCGGGGACGAGCCCGGCGAGCGCGTTCGCCGCCGCGCTGTCCACCGTCAGCAGCCGCTGGACGCTGCCGGGGTCGCAGCCGCCCCAGAAGCCCATGCCGAGCGCGGTGTCCCGGCGCGGGGAGTCAAGACCCGGATCGCAGTCGACGCCCGACTCGGCGGACGGCACCTCCACCGCCCACACATTGATGTACGAGCGGTAGGACGCGAAGGGCTCGATGGACCAGAGCACCTGTAGATGCCGGTCGACATCGGCGCGGAACGCGGGCAGTTCGGCGGCGGTGTAGCCGTCGCCCATGACGACGAGGTTGAAGCGCCTGTCGGCGGGCCCCGTGGACTGGACGGGGACGACGGTGGCGGCCCGGTCCGGTGCGGTCGGCCCCGACGCGGTGGCGGGGGGCGCGGCGCCCAGCAGACAGCCGGCGAGGAGCGCGCCCGCGGTGGCGAGCAGCGAGAATCTTCGAGGGCTCGAAGTGAACATGTCGCTGGAGCGTAGGGCGGGGCCAACGGTGCGTAAAGAGCGCGGAGTTGCCCCCGTGGCCGCTTTCCGCCCCAGGCCCCACGCCCTGGGTGTCGTCGCGGCGGGCGTTGTCAGTGCCCTGCCCTATCGTGGGTGGGGAGTCGATCTCCGGGGACGGGAGGGGGACGCGAGATGGTGGACATGCGGGAATCGGGGGAGCCGCCCGTGGGCGGTTTCGTGCGGGACGGGGCGTGGATCTCCGTGCCGCGACGGGAGAGCGCGACGGCCGCCGCGCAGGCGCTCGTCGTCGTGGACGCGCAGCGGGCGTTCGTGTCGGGGCCCGGTGCCGTACCGGACGCGGACCGGATCGTGGAGCGGCTGGGGCTGCTGCTTGAGCGCGCCCGCGCGGCCGGCGCGCTGGTGGCGCATCTGCGCAACGACGGCGAGCCGGGCGCGGTGGACGAGCCGGGCACGCCCGGATGGGAACTGCGGCTGCCGGTACGGGAGTCGGCCACCGAGCACATCGTGCCCAAGCGGACCGACGACGGCTTCGATGGGACCGTGCTGGGCGCCCTGCTGGAGAAGCACGCCGTGCGGCGGGTGGTGATCGCCGGGGTGCTCTCGGAGATGTGCGTCAGCGCCACGGCACACGCCGCGATGGCGCGCGGCCTGACGGTCGTCCTGCCGCACGACGCCCATGGCACCTATGCCCTGGACGACATCCCCGCGTCCGTCGTCTCCCGGGTCGCCGAGCACGCGCTCGGCTCCGACCCCGAGTTCGTCCGCACCGCGGACGGAGTGCGGTTCACGGGGACCGCGCCGGACTGAACGACCGCGCGCTCGCCCCCGGCCGGATCGAGTAGGGGTTCCGCCACGGGGGCGTCGGGCGGAGTGGTGGACCGAAGCGTACGGGCGGAAGCGATCAGGGGGACGATCGGTGCGGGGACGACGGCTGCTGGGGTACCGCGACGCGGTGGCGATTCTGACGGGGGACGGCGCCGGGCTCGCGGCGGCCGACCGGGCGCTCGGCGGCGCGCTCAACCTCGCCACCGGCGGGGTCAGTGACGCCGTGCTCCATGTGCTCGACGCGCGCGGCCGGATCCTGCGCCTCGGGCGCGATCTGACGGCCGGGCTGCGGTCCGGTCTGACCGGGACCGATCGCGCGACGCGTACGGAGCGGATCGCGGCGGCCCACACCGTCCTGGTGGTCACCGCCTACTTCGACGCGCTGGGCGAGGTGGAACTGCCGTTCCGGCTGGCTGAGCTGGAGCTGACCCGGGACGAGCAGATCACCGTCTTCGACGGGTCGGCGGGCGGCAGCCTCTTCGAGATCATGCTGCCGATCGCCCCCTCGCACCCATCACCCGACCTGCCGTACGAAAGCGTCCTGCGCGATCTGGAGACGGCGTACGAGCGGGCCACCCACCGACTCCAGCTCTTTCTCGCCGGACTGGCCGTCTGGGAGCGGCTGGACCCGGCCCGCCGCACGGCCGCCACGGCGGCGCTCGCGGACGGGCCGCTGCCCCGGCTCGCGGTCGAGCGCTACGAAGAGCTGTACGCCCAGCTCGCCCTGGAGGTACCGGAGTTCGGCTTCTGGTCCGGGCAGGCCGAGCACCGGGCCACCCGGGTCGTGGTGCGCCGGGCGCTCACCGGCATAGAGACCGCGCTCGCCGGACTGACCGCGGCGGCGTCCCTGCACCGGGCCGCCGCGGCGCTCGCCACCGGCTACCGCGCCGCCCTGCCCCGCGCGATCCTCTCCGAGGGGCGGGCCCCCTCCGGAGTGTGCATGCCCACCCTCGGCGAGGGATACGTCGACCCCGACTTCCGGGTCCGCGCCGTCGCCGAGGAAGCGCACGGACCGGCCGAGGAGGGCTGGTGGGAGCCCGCGCCCCTGCGCTCCGACCTCACCGAGTACCTCGCGGGCGTCCTCACCACGGTCGCCTCGACCACCGCGCCCCTGGTCGTCCTCGGCCAGCCCGGGGCCGGGAAGTCGGTGCTGACCAGGATTCTCGCGGCCCGGCTGCCCGAGGGCGGCTTTCTGCCCGTCCGCGTCGTCCTGCGCGAGGTCCCCGCCGACCTCGACATCCAGGACCAGATCGAGCACGCCGTAAGGACCGCGACCGGCGAGCGGATCACCTGGCCCGAGCTGGTGCGCTCGGCCCCGGGCGCGGTGCCCGTCCTGCTCCTCGACGGCTTCGACGAACTGCTCCAGGCCACCGGGGTGAGCCAGTCCGACTTCCTGATGCGGGTGGCGAGCTTCCAGGAGCGCGAGGCGGACCAGGGGCGGCCCGTGTACGCGCTGGTGACCAGCCGCACCGCCGTCGCCGACCGGGCGCGCTACCCCGACGGCTCGGTCGCGCTGCGCCTCGAACCCTTCAGCCGCCCCCAGATCGAGCGCTGGCTCGATCTGTGGAACCGCCTGAACGAACCCTCCCTCACCGGGCGGGGTCTGCGTCCGCTGCCCGCCCATGTCGCCAACGGCCACCAGGCGCTCGCCTCCCAGCCGCTCCTGCTGCTGATGCTCGCCCTGTACGACGGCGCGGACAACGCCCTCCAGCGCGGCACCGGCGGCGGTGAGCCGCTCGGCGAGGCGGAGCTGTACGAGGAGCTGCTGACGTCGTTCGCCGTACGCGAGGTGCGCAGATCGGCCCCGGAGTGCACGAACGCCGAACTGCGGGAGCGGGCGGACGAGGAGTTGCAGCGGCTGTCCCTCATCTCGTTCGGGATGTTCAACCGCCGCCGTCAGTGGATCACCTCGGCCGAGGCGGAAGCCGATCTGACGGCGCTGATCGGCCGCCCCGACCCCGTACAGGACGGGTTCCGTGCCCCGCTGGGGCAGGGGCAGCTGGTGCTGGGCCGGTTCTTCTTCGTCCAGCGCGCCCAGGCGATCCGTGAGGAACAGCGGCTGACGACCTATGAGTTCCTGCACGCCACCTTCGGCGAGTACCTCGTCGCCCGGCTCGCCGTCCGGCTCCTGGGGGCGCTGCTCGACCAGCGCCCGGCGCTGTCGGTCGGTCGGGCGTCCGTGGACGACGACCTGCTGTATGTGCTGCTGTCGTACGCCCCGCTCTCCTCCCGGCAGATCCTGCGCTTCGTCCACGCCAGGATCACCCTGCTGCCGACCGACGAGCGCCGTCGGCTCGGTGAGCTGCTGATCACCGCGATGGCCGACCACCGCAACCGCACCGAGCACCGGTACACCGACTACCGGCCCGCCGTCCGGGCCACCTCCTCGCGCCACGGCATCTACTCCGCGAATCTGCTGATGCTCACCCTCCAGGTCACCGGGGGAGTCACGGCGGGCGAGCTGTTCCCCGGCGCGGAGAAGCCCCCGGCGCTCTGGCACCGGCGGGCACTGCTGTGGCGGGCCGCCTTCACCGAGCCGGAGTGGATGGACTTCGCGATGGCCCTGGACGTCCGCCGCGTCTGGAGCGGGGAGCGGCAGGATCTCGATATCCGGCCGGCGGTGCTCGGGATCGCACGGTCCGTGGATGTCCACTGGCTCTACGGCGCTCGCGCGAACGACGAGGCCATCGCCAGGGGATTCAGCTGGGTCCGGCCCAACCCGGACCAGATCCGGCACAAGATGGCGGTGTCGGGCGGCACCGACGACACCATCGTGCTGCACATCGCCGACCCCTTCTTCAGCTGGCTGGCGCCCGCGGTCACGACCTTCGTCGACACCCCGCACTACGCCGGTACCTCCGTCGCACACGGTCTCGCGGCGCTGTGGCTGGCGAGCAGCCTCCGCAGCTCGGCGGCGGCGGTCGTCGGCCCGTCGCCCGACGTCGTCGCGCTGTACCGGCACTGCACCGCGTTCGTCGGCACGCCCGGGCTCGACGGCCCGACCAGGTACCGGGTGATCCGGCTCATCCTCGGGCAGCTGGTGACCGATGCCGCACGGCTCCCGGCGGACGTGGTGTACGACCTGCTGGCCGCCATGAACCCGCTGGACCTCGACGGGGAGTGTCTGGAGCTGCGGACCCGGGCCGCGCTGAGCGCGCTGGGGCAGCGCGGCGAAGCGGGCAGCCACTGGGCCGTCGCGCGGGCCTATGTGGACGATCTGGCCCGGACCCATCCCGCGCGGCTGCTCTCCATCTGGTCCCCGGAGCAGTACCCGGAGGCCGCGCGGCGGCTCATCCTCTTCCAGGCGATCGCCCAGGTGCTGGAGTCCGGGTCCGAGGACGCGCTGCGGGGTGTGCCGCCCCATGTACTGGCCCAAGCGCGCCGGTTCGCCGCGGACGGCCGCCCGGCCGGGGACCCTGACCCCGGCCGAGGGCCCTGACCCGGGGCAAGGTCCTGACCCGGGCCGGGGCGATCCGGGGCCGGGTGACTTCGACCGGGCGATCCCGGCCAGGGCTGTCCCCGGCCCCGGCCGCCCGGGGAGCCGACCGGAGGGCGCCGCCCGGGAAGAGCGGCAGAATGGAGGTATGTCCCGACGCACCTTCCGCCCCGGGCGCACCGCCGCCCCCGTGCTCACCCCGGCCTCGCCGTGCCCCTGCGGTCTCCCCGCCGCGTACGGAGAGTGCTGCGGGCGCTTCCACGCGGGCGAGGCCGCCGCGCCCACCGCCGAAGCGCTGATGCGCTCCCGCTACAGCGCGTTCGTGGCCCATGACACGGCCTATCTGCTGCGCACCTGGCACTCCGGCACCCGGCCGCCGCACCTGGAGCTGGACGCCGCCACGCACTGGACCGGTCTGGAGATCCTCCAGTCCATCGACGGCAGCCCGTTCCACTCCTCGGGCATCGTCACCTTCCGCGCCCGCTACCGGCACCACGGCAAGCGCGGCGAGCTGCATGAGCGCAGCACCTTCGCACGGGAGAAGGGCGCATGGGTCTACGTCGAGGGCACCTTCATCGACTGACCGGCCAGGCCACTGACCAGCCCGGCTGAGCCGGCCGGACCGACCGGACCGGCCGGCGCGACCGGTGGCGGGGGCCTCAGTACGCGTGCTTCGGGCTGATCACCAGGCCGGGGTTGTAGGCGGCCAGCACCTTGTTGGCCCGCGCCAGCGCCGAGAGCGCCTGCTCCCGGTCGGCCCGGTCCTGATGGCCCAGGGGACCGCGGAACCTGCCGACCTCGCGCATCGCGCAGTCCGCGTCGATCTCGGCCCGGAGTACATGGCCCGGCATACAGGAACCGATCAGCACGGCCACCCGGTCGGGGATCGGCACGGGGACGAGAGGCGAGGTGGTCACGGCGATAGTCCTTGTCTTCTGCGCTGTCGGGCCGCCGGTCATCCGGCCGGGCCCACCCCTCCAGGTGTAGCGGACGGGTTTCCGCGTACGTCGGCGGGGATGTCTCTGTGCGGCAACCGTTTCGGGACGCCCAGGATTTCCGGGGGCGGACCGGCGCGGCGACCTCGCCGCCCGTATCCCGGTCGAGTGACCGGAACAACGGTGCCGTACGAGGGGGTCCCTGCCGGTTGGTGCCTTGCGGCTCGCCCGGGCCATGGCCTTCGACGGCACCGGCGACACACCTTACGCGAAGGGCGGGCGGGCACTCGAATCGATCGCGCCCGCGCTCACCGTCCCGGGGGCGCCAGCACCTCGGACAGGTCGTAGCGCACCGGCTCCTCCAGCTGCGCGTAGGTACAGCTCGCGGGGTCGCGGTCCGGGCGCCAGCGGCGGAACTGGGCCGTGTGCCGGAACCGGTCGCCCTCCATATGGTCATAGGCGACCTCGACCACCCGCTCGGGCCGCAGCGCCACCCACGACAGATCCTTCTTCCCGGTCCAGCGGCTCTGCGCACCGGGGAGCCGGGCCGATTCATGGGCGCTCTCCTGGGTCCAGGCCGCCCAGGGGTGCCCGTCCGCCGGTTCCATCCGCAGCGGGGCCAGCTCCTCGATCAGCTCCGCGCGCCGTTTCATGGGGAAGGCCGCGCAGACGCCGACGTGCTGAAGGGCGCCGGAGCCGTCGTACAGACCGAGCAGCAGGGAGCCGAGCACCGGTCCGCTCTTGTGGAGGCGGTATCCCGCCACGACGGCATCCGCCGTGCGCTCATGCTTGATCTTGAACATCAGCCGGGCGTCCGGCCGGTACGGCAGATCCAGCGGCTTGGCGATGATCCCGTCGAGCCCGGCGCCCTCGTACTGCTCGAACCACCGCTGGGCGAGGTCCGGGTCCGTGGTGGCGGGCGCGAGATGTACCGGCGGGCGGGCATCGCGCAGTGCGCCGGTCAGCAGGGTCCGGCGCTCGGAGAGCGGGGTGTCCAGCAGGGAGCGGTCGCCGAGCGCCAGCAGATCGAAGGCGACGAAGCTCGCCGGGGTCCGCTCGGCGAGCATCCGTACCCGGGAGTCGGCGGGATGGATGCGCTCGGTGAGGCGGTCGAAGTCGAGCCGCCCCTCATGGGCGATCACGATCTCGCCGTCCACGACACAGCGCTCGGGCAGTCCGGCCGTGAGATCGGCCGCCAGCTCGGGGAAGTAGCGGGTGAGCGGCTTTCCCGTCCGGGAACCGATCACCACCTCCGCGCCGTCGCGGTGGACGATCGCCCGGAATCCGTCCCACTTGGCCTCGTACTGCATGCCGGGCGGGATCTTCTTCACGGACTTGGCGAGCATCGGTTTCGTGGGCGGCATCACCGGGAGATCCATAAGGAGATTGTCCGGTATGCGAGTGATGTCGGCACGACATACGCTGACCCACATGGCTGGAGCGGTGGAACTCGACGTGGGGGAGCGGACCGTGCGCGTGTCCAATCCCGACAAGATCTACTTTCCCGAGCGGGGCTACACCAAGCTGGACATGGTGAGCTACTACCTCGCCGTCGGCGACGGCGTCACCCGCGCCCTGCGGAACCGTCCCACCACCCTGGAGCGCTATCCCGGCGGGGTGACCGGGGACTCCTTCTTCCAGAAACGCGCTCCCAAGAACCTCCCCGACTGGATTCCCACCGCCCACATCACCTTCCCCAGCGGCCGGTCCGCCGACGAGATGTGCCCCACGGAACCCGCGGCCGTCGTGTGGGCGGCCAATCTGGGCGCCGTCACCTTCCATCCCTGGCCCGTACGCCGCGACGACACCGACCACCCCGACGAGCTGCGCATCGACCTCGACCCGCAGCCCGGAACCGACTACGCCGACGCCGTGCGCGCCGCCCATGAACTGCGCGCCGTCCTCGACGAGGCGGGACTGCGCGGCTGGCCCAAGACCTCCGGCGGGCGCGGACTCCATGTGTTCGTGCCGATCGAACCGCGCTGGACCTTCACCCAGGTCCGGCGCGCGGCCATCGCCTGCGGGCGGCTGCTGGAGCGCCGGATGCCGGACCGGGTGACCATCAAGTGGTGGAAGGAGGAGCGCGGCGAGCGCATCTTCGTCGACTACAACCAGACCGCCCGCGACCGGACCATCGCCTCGGCCTACTCCGTACGGCCACGGCCGCACGCCCCGGTCTCCGCGCCCCTGCGCTGGGAGGAGATCGACGACGCCGTCCCCGAGGACTTCGACATCAGGACGATGCCCGTCCGCTACGCCGAGGCCGGCGATGTCCACGCAGATATGGACGACCACCGTTTCAGCCTGGACACCCTGCTGGAGGCGGCCCGCCGGGACGAGGCGGACCACGGCCTCGGGGATCTGCCCTACCCGCCGGAGTACCCCAAGATGCCGGGCGAGCCCAAGCGCGTCCAGCCGAGCCGCGCGAAGGCCACGGAGTAGCGGCGGGCCTCGGGCGCCTGCCCCTGCCCTCTGGGCCTCCCCTTGCGAGGCCCTTGCCCGGCGCGGGCTCTCGCCGGCCCCGCGCCTCAATCGCCGGCGGGGCTGGGTTCTGGCCCCGGGCCTGGATCGGCGGGCGGTGGGGCCGGAGGTGATCGGGGTCGACGCACTGGCCCGGGGGTGTGTCGTCGGCTGGGGCGCGGGAGAGACAAGCCTGTCCGGCGATTGAGGAGCTGGGGGTACCTCCACGCCCGCAAGGGCGTAGGGGGCGGTCCGGGGCAGAGC
>NZ_JBSGUP010000187.1:0-12844 GCF_053607985.1 Streptomyces sp. NPDC055078 | reverse complement strand
GCAATATGGTCGTCGACATCGGCGGCGGCACCACCGAGGTCGCCGTCATCTCCCTCGGCGGAATCGTCACGGCACAGTCGATTCGGGTCGCGGGTGACGAACTGGACAACGCGATCATTCAGCACATCAAGAAGGAGTACTCACTCCTGCTCGGCGAGCGAACCGCCGAAAGCATCAAGATCACCATTGGCTCCGCCTATGACATGGACAAGGACGAGCACACCGAGATCCGCGGCCGTGACCTTGTCTCCGGGCTGCCGAAGACCGTCGTGATCTCGGCCGCCGAAGTCCGCAAGGCGATCGAGGAGCCGGTCAACGCGATCGTCGACGCCGTCAAGACCACCCTCGACAAGTGCCCGCCCGAGCTGTCCGGCGATGTCATGGACCGGGGCATCGTGCTGACCGGCGGCGGCGCGCTCCTGCGCGGTCTCGACGAGCGGCTGCGCCGTGAGACCGGAATGCCGATCCATATCGCCGAGGACCCGCTGGACTCGGTGGCGCTCGGCTCCGGCAAGTGCGTGGAGGAGTTCGAGGCGCTCCAGCAGGTGCTGGACGCCCAGCCCCGCCGCTGAGGAGCGTCGTCGAAACAGCGCCGTCCGCCCGGAAGGCACGCCGGGCGGACGGGACTTCGGCGACCCGGCCCGGGCGCCGGCGCCGTGGGTCCATGCCACCGGGGGCCGCGACCGGCCGCGGGCCCGCGAAGGGCGCGGGGGACTCCCCTGTATGGGTGCCTGCCGACCCGTACGGCCGATCGTTGATATACAGACATCTCCATTCCTACGAGGAAGGCACGGCCGCCGCACGTGAGGGACACACGAGAGAGCCGGCTGCTCCTGGTGCTGCTGATCGCCATCGCGTTCGCTTTGATCACGGTGGACATCCGCGGGGGCGAGGACTCACCCGTCGACGGCGCCCGGCAGGCCGCCGCCACCGTCTTCGGCCCGGTCGAGAACGGCGTCGCGGCAGCGGTCGACCCGATCGGCAACGCGATCGGGGCCGTTCGCGACTCCGGCGAGCGCCATGACCGCATCAGTGCGCTGGAGCGGGAGAACGCGGAACTCAAGGCGAGACTCGGCAGCGACGACCGCACCCGCAGCCGGGTCCGCCAGCTCGACGGAATGCTCAAGAAGGCCACGGCCGGGCAGTACGGCATCAAGGGCGCCGAGGTCATCGCCATAGGAGCGGCCCAGGGCTTCTCCTGGACCGTGACCATCGACGCCGGCTCCCGCGACGGCATCGAGCGCGATATGACCGTCCTCAACGGGGACGGACTCGTCGGCCGGGTCACCACCGTCGGCCCCGGCACGGCGACCGTGCTGCTCGCCAGCGACCCGGACTTCACGGTCGGCACCCGGATGGAGAAGACCGACGAACTGGGCTTCGCCACCGGTCAGGGCGACCGCCCGCTCTCGGTCCAGCTCCTCAACGGCAAGGCCAAGGTCAAGAAGGGCGACCGGCTGGTCACCTTCGGCTCCCAGGGCGCCAAGCCGTTCGTCCCCGGCGTCCCGATCGGCGAGGTCGTCCGGGTCGACCCCTCCGGCGGCGATCTGACCCGGAACATCTTCGTACGCCCCTATGTCGGCTTCAGCAAGCTCGATGTCGTGGGCGTGGTCGTCCAGGCGCCCCGCACCGACCCGCGTGACACCGTGCTTCCGCCCAAGCCGGCCAAGCCCCGGCCCGTCCCGACGGTCACCGTCACGGTCACCCCGTCGCCCGGCGGCGAGAACCCCCAGGGCGGCATCCTGAACGACGGCCAGGCACCGGCCGACGGCCGGACACCGGGCACCGGCCGGACGCCCGGCACCGGCCCGAGCGACACCCCGGGCGCCACCCCGAGCGACAACCCCGGCGATACCCGTGCACCGAACGACAGCCAGACCAGCCAGACCAGCCAGACCAGCCAGAACGACGTGCAGTAGGAGCTGATCCGTCATGCGTGTCAACCGGATGCTTCTCGCCACGACCCTCGTCGTGGTCGCCCTCGTCATCCAGGTCTCCGTCCTCGCCCGCCTCCAGCTCCCCGGCGCCGTCCCCGATCTGCTGCTGCTCGTCATCCTCGGCCTCGCCTTTGTGTACGGGCATCTGGCGGGCGCCTTCATCGGCTTCGGCGCGGGACTCCTCGCCGATCTCGCACCCCCCGCCGACCACGCGGCCGGACGGTACGCGCTGGTGCTCTGTGTGATCGGCTATCTGGCCGGCCTGGCCCGCCCCGAGAACGGCCGCATCAGATCCGCCACCGGACCGATGCTCGTGGTCGTCGCCGCCGCCATCGGCTCCACCCTGCTGTACGCGGGGGTCGGTGCCCTCGTCGGCGACACCGCCGCCCGCCAGGTGGGCCTCGGCACCCTGCTGTTCACGGCCGCCGTCTACGATCTGCTGCTCGCGCCGTTCACCGTGCCGCTGATCATGGCGCTCGCCCGGCGGGCCGACAACGATCCGCTCGCCGAGAACCAGGGCGGCGGCTCCGATGTCTCCGCCGGCTGGCTCTCCTCCGGCACCGGACTGCGGATCGGCAGCCAGCGCGGGGGGCTGCGGATGAGGACCGCCCGTACCAGAGCCGCCAGGGCGGGCCGTATCAAGGGCGTCAAGCGACTGTGACCGAGGGGGCATTCGCACCATGAGCAATATCCCGGAGACCGGGCGGACCCCCCGGGTCCAGATCCGGCTCGTCGTCATCCAGGTACTGGTCTTCTCGCTGCTGCTCACGCTCGGCGGACGGCTCTGGTACCTCCAGATCCGCAACGGCCAGGAGTACACGGACGAGGCGAAGAACAACGGCGTCCAGCGCGTCGTCCAGCCCGCCGTCCGGGGCTCCATCCTCGACTCCCGGGGCGTCCCGCTCGCCGACAACGAGACCCGCCTCGTCGTCTCCGCGTCCCGCACCGAGCTGATGAAGATGAAGGACGACGGCAAAGGCGTCCTCGCCCGGCTCGCGGGCGTCCTCGGCATGCAGCCCAAGGACGTCCAGGACAAGGTCCGGCTCTGCGACGCCAAGACCCCCCAGCCCTGCTGGAACGGCTCGCCCTACCAGCCGATCCCCGTCACCGACGAGGCCACCACCCAGCAGGCCCTCCAGATCCGCGAGCGCGCCGAGGACTTCCCCGGCATCACCGCCGAGCCCACCGCCGTACGCCGCTACACCGCGCCCGGCAAGGCCAACACCTCACAGGTCCTCGGCTATCTCTCCCCGGTCACCGACGTCGAGATCGAGAAGGCCAAGGACAGCGACTCGCCCTACCTCCGCTCCGACCAGGTCGGCCGCTCGGGTCTTGAGCGCACCTACGACGCGGCCCTGCGCGGCAAGGCGGGGGTCACCCGCTACGAGGTCGACAACCTCGGCCGGGTCATCGGCGAGGCCGCCCGCGACAAGGCCAGGCCCGGCGCCAACCTCGTCACCTCCATCGACGCCCGGGTCCAGGCCGTCGCCGAGTACGAGCTGAACGAGGCGATGAAGGCCGCCCGCAAGGAGATCGACAAGAACGTCACCGGGAAGAACTACAAGGCCGACGCGGGCGCGGTCGTCATCATGGAGAACAAGACCGGCCGCATCATCTCGATGGCCTCCCAGCCGACGTACGACCCCAACGCCTGGGTCGGCGGCATCTCCCGCAAGGACTACGCGAAGCTCACCGGCAAGGACTCCAACAACCCGCTGCTCAACCGGGCCATCCAGGGCCAGGCGGCCCCCGGCTCGATCTTCAAGGTGATCTCGTCGACCGCCGCCGTCAACGCCGGATACGACTTCAAGGGCAACTACCCCTGTCCGTCCTCGCTCTCCATCGGCGGCCGGGAGTTCAAGAACTTCGAGTCCCAGGGCTACGGCAGCATCGACCTCGGCCGGGCCCTTGAGGTCTCCTGCGACACCGTCTACTACGGCCTCGCCCACCGGGAGTGGCTGAAGGACGGCGGCATCAAGCCGAAGAAGAACCCCAAGGACTGGTTCTACAAGACCGCCCATCAGTTCGGCCTCGGCAAGGAGACCGGCATCGACCTCCCCAACGAGGTCACGGGCCGGGTCCCCGACCGCGAGTGGAAGCAGGACTTCTGGGAGGCCAACAAGACCGGCTGGTGCAAGCAGGGCAAGAAGGACGGCGGGTACGCCGAGAAGGTCGCGTACGAGAACTGCCTCGAAGGCAACCGGATGCGCGCCGGTGACTCCGTCAACTACTCCATCGGCCAGGGCGACATCCTCGTCACCCCGATCCAGATGGCGACGATCTACGCGGCCATCGCCAACGGCGGCAAGCTCTACGACCCCACCATCGGCAAGGCGATCATCAGCGCCGACGGGAAGAGCGTCCAGGAGATCAAGCCCAGGACCCACGGCAGGCTTCCGATGGACGCCACCACCGCGAAGCAGATGAACACAGCCCTCGCGGGGGTCGCGACCCGCGGCTCCGCGGCCTGGCGATTCGGCGGCTGGCCGCACGACCGGATCCCGATACACGCCAAGACGGGTACCGCGGAGGTCTTCGGCAAGCAGACCACCTCATGGTTCGCCACGTACACCAACGATTACACGATCGTCATGACGATCTCCCAGGGCGGCACCGGCTCCGGTGCCTCGGGACCGGCCGTCCGCAAGATATACGAGGCGATGTACGGGCTCGACGAGAAGGGCGGCCAGGACCTGAAGCGCGCCCTGCTGCCCGCCCCGCAGAAGACCCTCCCGAAGATCGAGGCCGACGGCTCCATCGACGCCCCGACGATCAAGCCGTACAAGCCCCGCAAGCCGCTGACCGAGACGCGGGTGGCCGCCGGGCCCCCGCCGGGCGGCACCCCGCCACCGGACGGCGACCGCACCGACCAGCTCGCGGGCCCGCCCGCACGGAGGGACTGAGACATGGCCGGCACCAATGGCTTCTCCGTCTCCGGATACGGACCCCGGCGCGGCGGCCTGTGGAACCAGCTCGTCGCGCGCGACTCCGTCGTACGGCGGCTCGACTGGCCGCTGCTGCTGAGTGCCCTCGCGCTCTCCGGTATCGGCGCGCTGCTGGTCTGGTCCGCCACCCGGGGCCGGACCGAGCTGAACGAGGGCGACCCGTACTACTTCCTCGTCCGCCATGTGCTCAACACCGGTATCGGCATCGCGCTGATGGCCGGCACGATCTGGCTCGGACACCGCACCCTGCGCGGCGCCGTCCCGGTGCTCTACGGCATCTCCGTGCTGCTGATCGTGCTGGTGCTCACCCCGCTCGGTGTCACCATCAACGGCGCGCACGCCTGGCTGGTGGTCGGCGGCGGACTCACCATCCAGCCCTCCGAGTTCGTGAAGATCACGATCATCCTGGGGATGGCGATGCTGCTGGCCGCCCGCGTCGACGCGGGCGACCTGGCGCACCCCGACCACCGCACGGTCGGCAAGTCGCTCGGCCTGGCCGCCCTGCCGATGGCGATCGTCATGCTGATGCCGGACCTCGGCTCGGTGATGGTCATGGCCGTGATCGTCCTCGGCGTACTGCTCGCGTCCGGCGCCCCCAACCGCTGGATCCTCGGACTGATCGGCAGCGGGGTGCTGGGCGCGTTCCTGGTCACCGCGCTCGGACTGCTGGACGAGTACCAGATCAACCGCTTCGCGGCCTTCGCCAACCCGGAGCTGGACCCGGCGGGCGTCGGCTACAACACCAACCAGGCGCGGATCGCGATCGGATCCGGCGGCCTCCTTGGCACCGGCCTGTTCAAGGGCTCCCAGACCACCGGTCAGTTCGTCCCCGAGCAGCAGACCGACTTCGTCTTCACCGTCGCGGGGGAGGAGCTGGGCTTCCTCGGCGCCGGACTGATCCTGCTCCTCCTCGGTGTGGTGCTGTGGCGTGCCTGCCGGATCGCCCGGGAGACGACCGAGCTGTACGGCACGATCGTCGCCGCCGGGATCATCGCCTGGTTCGCGTTCCAGTCCTTCGAGAACATCGGGATGACGCTGGGCATCATGCCCGTCGCCGGACTGCCGCTGCCGTTCGTGTCGTACGGCGGATCGGCGATGTTCGCGGTGTGGGTGGCCATCGGACTGCTCCAGTCCATCCGGGTACAGCGGCCGATAACCGCATAGGCCCCCGGTCCCCGGTGCGGCGGCCGGGTGGATTCCGTGTCGGGCACGACGTCGACCGCCATGGCCTCACGGCGCAGGCCCATCTCCAGGACCCGCGCCAGGTACTGCTCATCCTCGGCCACCTACGGGTACGCGCACCCGCCCTTACCGGCCCGCTGTGAGTTTCCGGACATCGTCTATCAGATGCCGGATGTGAACCGTGTATGAGAACCGGAACCTCGCCCCAGCCGGGGAAACGCGACCCAAAGGCCGTACTGACTAGCGTCTCGCCCATGAACGTCTTTCAAACGGGCGTGGTGGCGCCTGACCTGCTACCTGGGGAAGACAGCGATGCTCGTCGGTGTCTGCTTCGTCATCTGTGATTTCTTCGACGACAAGCAGTACCGGACCGTCGTCGGACCCACCACCAAGACCGCCGACTTCGCCACCGTCGTCGTCGTACGGCCCGTCGCCGTCGCCGTCACCGTCACCGGCACCGTCATCCTCGCGCTGATCGTCGCCTCCGCACTGCGCGAACGCCGCACCGAACCGGGCATCCCGCTCGCGCTCGGCGAGCGCGAGCCCCGGCTGCTCGGCCGGCACCTCACGGAAGCGGCAGGCTGACCCGCCAGAGCTGACGACAGGTCACCCGTCGTACGGTCCCGCCCCCACGGCCGTATCCGCCCCGAAAGGTCCCGCGGACCCCTCACCCCCGTAACCCACAGCGGTACGGCCACCTCACGGTGAACCTTTTCACCCCGTGGCCGTCATCCCCACCAATCAGATCAATCAGATCAATCGGACCAATCAGACCGACAGGAAGGACAGTTCGTGCGCGTCAAGAACCGGAAGGGGCTCGCACTGGCCACAGCCGTGGCCGGGGCGCTCATAGCCACCGGTGTCACCCAGGCGGTGGCCACACCACCCGCGGGACCCGACCTGAGAGCGGACGCCAACCGCGACGGCCGCGTCGATGTCTCAGGCGACTCCGACACACCCGGGGAGGACACCTGGACCTCCTCCCGGGGCGCGATCCTGCTGCCCAACATCGATGACGACACCAAACGCTGCCCCCTCAAGGACACCAGCGGCAAGCCCCTGACGGACGCGCAGCTCGCGGCCTGCCACGACGCCTCGGACAACGTCGTCAACGGCGCCCGGGACGCCCACGACCTGGCCAGGCTGCGCAGCGTCCCGCGCCGCGCCACCCCGGCCGGCGCCACCGGCACCGTCACAGCCGTGGGCCCGGGCGCCTCCCGGACCCGGCTGTTCATCAAGCGCGACGGCCGCTGGACCCACCTGAAACCGACCGACGAACTCACCAGGTCCGAGCTGCGCGCCGGGGTGGAACTGGGCATCGAGGCCAAGGACGTACGCCGCGACGCGGCCGCATGGGACGGACGCGTCACCATCCGCCTCACCGTCACGCACAACGGCTCCTCCGCATCCGACGACGTGACCATGCGAGTCGCCCCGGTACTCACCCACCACCATCTCCAGCAGGTACAGCAGGTGATGGTCAAGGAGGTGACGGGCAACGACGAGTACGCCAAGTTCCAGCGCGAGTTCGTCAAGGAACTGGCCGGGCAGGTCAAGGCGGCGGGGATCGACAAGCCGCTCAAGAAGTTCACCGAGGACATGCTCGACGTCTGGGTTCAGGACTTCTTCGAGCCGGGCTACGCGGCCATGCCGGGCCCGGACGGCAAGCCCCGGGCCATCCGGGTGATGATCCGCTCGGCGCAGCCGGAACGGACAGCGGGCCGGGAGCTGTACGAGAAGGTGCGCGGCCCGGGCGTGGGCGTCATCCAGGTCGACGGGGTGCGCGACACCGAGGGCGGGACGCTGGACTCCATGGGCAACCTGGAAACCATCCCTCCCCACAGGCACAATGGCAAGAACTACCCCGCGGGCCGGATCATCATGGGCCACTGGCCGGACACCGGTGAGAAGCCCGCCAAGACGATGCGCGACTTCCTCTCGGCCCAGGGGATGCAGTCACCACTGCTCCTCGACACCTCATGGCTGCACGTGGGCCATGTCGATGAGTTCATCCAGTTCCTGCCCGCCGACACCCCGCGCGGCTGGCGGATCGGCGTGGCCGACCCGGAGGCGGGCATGGAGCTGCTGCGCAAGGCCCAGCGCGAAGGGCACGGCGACACCAAGATGTTCTCCGCGCCCGACAGCAGGGACCTGCCGGCCCCGAAGGAGACCATCAACCGGGTGCTGGCCTCCAGCAAGTTCGCGGCCGGCAACAAGCTGGCCGCCGACCGGATCAGGGCGAACCTGGACATCATCAAGCGCGAGACGGGTGTCACCGACTCAGAGATCGTCCGGGTGCCCAGCCTGTACTCCAAGCTGGGCCTGCTCGACTGGCAGGGCGGACGGGTGACCAACAGCCGGGGGCTCGTGCGGCTGGGCCCGGATACGACGGGGCCCATGAGCCGGCGCTACGAAGGGAAGAAGCGGTCCCAGGGACAGCGCGAGATGCCGCCGATACCGGACCTCCCCTGGCTGGCTGCCTACGTCCCCGGGGCGATCAACGGCGTCGTGCTGACCCCGAAGCACTACCTCGCACCCAAGCAGTGGGGCCCGGTGATCAACGGTAAGGACATCTTCACCCGGGCCGTCAGCACGGCCTACCGCAAGGCCGGGTTCAAGGCGATGTACATCGACGACTACCACACCTACCACCGCGGTATGGGCGAGGTGCACTGCGGAACGAACACCCTGCGTGAGACATCTGCCTGGTGGCCAGGCCGGCGCTGACGGTCACGGTGCCGCCGCCCTCGGCGGATGGCGGCGGCACCGGCTCGTCCGGCCACTCCGGCCACTCCGGCCACCCCGGCCACCCCGGCCACCCCAAGGTTACGAGAGGGGTCCCCCTCGCGGTGGACGGGTAGATTCAGTTCATGGCGGACACGAAGCGCGAAATCGAGCGGAAATACGAAGCCACCTCCGACACCCGGCTGCCGGATCTGACCCGGGTGACCGGGGTCGCCGCCCTCGCCGACCGGGGCCGGGCCGACCTGGACGCGGTCTACTACGACACGGCCGACCTGCGGCTCGCCGCGGCCTCCATCACCCTGCGCCGCCGGACCGGCGGCGCGGACGCGGGCTGGCACCTCAAGCTGCCCGTCGCCCCGGGCGTACGCGACGAGATAGCCGCGCCGCTGGCCGGGCCGGGGCGCGGGACGACGGCCGCGCCGCCGGCCGAGCAGGGGGCCGGGACGCCCGAGCCGCCCCCCGCGCCGACGCCCGCCACTGCCACCGCCGCCGAGCCCGTTCCCCGCGCCCTGGCCGCCCTGGTCAGGGGCCGCGTCCGGGAGGCCGGACTCGCTCCCGTGATGCGGCTGCGGTCCTCCCGTGAGATCCACCATCTCCTCGACGCCGACGGCACCCCGCTCGCCGAGCTGAGCCGTGACGCGGTCCGCGCCGACCGGCTCACCGACGGTGACGCACGCTCGGCGGCCTGGGACGAGATCGAGGTCGAGCTGGCGGACGACGGCGATCCGGCGTTCCTGGACCGCGTCGACAAGAGGCTGCGGAAGGGCGGACTGCGGGCCTCGGCCTCACCGTCGAAACTGGCCCGCGCCCTCGCCGAGACGGGCCTGGCCGCACCGGTCCCGGCCTCGCCCGAGCCGCGCGACGCGGGCGGCCATATCCTCGCCTACCTGCGGAAACAGGTCGACGCCCTGCTCGCCTACGACCCCGCCGTCCGCCGCGATCTGCCCGACTCGGTGCACCAGATGCGGGTCGCCACCCGCCGGCTGCGCAGCGCCTTCCGCTCCTACGGCAGAATCCTGGACCGGACGGTCACCGACCCCATCGGCGAAGAGCTGAAATGGCTGGCCGGCGAGCTGGGCGTGGCCCGCGACCAGGAAGTTCTCACCGAGCGGCTGCGCTCCCGGCTCGACGCCCTGCCCCGGACGCTGCTGCTCGGCCCGGTGCGCGGCCGGCTCCGTATCCGTACGACCGCGCATGGCTCGGGCTCCCGGCGCCGGGCCGTGGCCACGCTCGACAGCAAGCGCTATCTCGCCCTGCTGGACACCCTCGACGCCCTGCTCGCCGACCCCCCGCTGCTCAGCGCGGCGGCCCGCCCGGTCGCCCGGGTGCTGCCAAAGGCGGTGCTCAAGGACTACGACCGGCTGGCCGCCCGGATCGGTCTGGCGCTGGACCTGCCGCCGGGCCATGAGCGCGATCTGGCGATGCACGACGCCCGCAAGGCCGCCAAGCGCGCCCGGTACGCGGGGGAGGCGGCGACCCCCGCCCTCGGCAAGCCCGCGAAACGGTTCGCCAAGCGGATGAAGGCCGTCCAGACTGTCCTCGGCGACCACCAGGACAGCGTGGTGGCCCGCGACGCCCTGCGCCAGATCGCCATCCAGGCCCATGCGGCGGGCGAGTCGGCGTTCACCTGGGGGCTGCTGTACGGACAGGAACAGCGGGCGGCTGCGGACCGGGAACGGGAGCTGCCCGGGGTCTGGGCCGGGGCGTCACGCGACGGGCTCCGGATCGCGCCGGGCGCCTGAGCGGCGGGGCGGGGAGGCCATGGGCGGGGTGTGGCGGGAGGGGCTCCGGACGGCGCTGGGGGCCCGAGCGCCGGGGTAGGCTTGATGGTCACCTCTGCCAGCTCACGAAAGCCCTGAGATGTCTCCTGCCGAGTCGGTCTTCCCACAGCTAGAAGCTCTGCTCCCGCATGTGCAGAAGCCGATCCAGTACGTGGGCGGTGAACTGAACTCCACCGTCAAACCCTGGGACGCGTGCGATGTCCGCTGGGCGCTGATGTACCCCGACGCCTACGAGGTCGGGCTGCCCAACCAGGGCGTCATGATCCTGTACGAGGTGCTCAACGAACGCGAGGGCGTCCTCGCCGAGCGCACGTACAGCGTCTGGCCCGACCTCGAAGCGCTGATGCGCGAGCACCAGGTGCCCCAGTTCACCGTGGACAGCCACCGGCCGGTCGGCGCCTTCGATGTCTTCGGCCTCAGCTTCTCCACCGAGCTGGGCTATACGAACATGCTCACCGCCCTGGATCTCGCGGGCATCCCGCTGGCGGCGAAGGACCGTACGGTGGACGACCCGATCGTCCTCGCGGGCGGCCACGCGGCCTTCAACCCCGAGCCGATCGCCGAGTTCATCGACTGCGCGGTCATCGGCGACGGCGAACAGGCCGTCCTGGACATGACCGGGATCATCCGGGCCTGGAAGGCGGAGGGCCGACCCGGTGGCCGCGAGGAGGTCCTCCTCCGGCTCGCGAAGACCGGCGGTGTCTATGTCCCCGGCTTCTACGACGTGGAGTATCTGCCCGACGGCCGTATCGGCCGGGTCGTCCCGAACCGCTCCGGCGTCCCGTGGCGCGTCTCCAAGCACACGGTCATGGACCTGGACGAGTGGCCCTACCCCAAGCAGCCCCTCGTCCCGCTCGCCGAGACCGTCCATGAGCGGATGTCCGTCGAGATCTTCCGCGGCTGCACCCGCGGCTGCCGCTTCTGCCAGGCCGGCATGATCACGCGTCCCGTACGGGAGCGAAGCATCACCGGCATCGGCGAGATGGTGGACAAGGGGCTCAAGGCGACCGGCTTCGAGGAGGTCGGCCTGCTCTCGCTCTCCAGCGCCGACCACTCCGAGATCGGCGATATCGCCAAGGGCCTCGCCGACCGGTACGAGGAGGAGAAGATCGGCCTCTCCCTCCCCTCCACCCGGGTGGACGCCTTCAATGTCGACCTCGCCAACGAACTCACCCGCAACGGCCGCCGCTCCGGTCTCACCTTCGCCCCTGAGGGCGGCTCCGAGCGGCTGCGCAAGGTCATCAACAAGATGGTCTCGGAGGAGGACCTGATCCGTACGGTCGCCACCGCGTACGGCAACGGCTGGCGGCAGGTGAAGCTGTACTTCATGTGCGGGCTCCCCACCGAGACCGACGACGACGTCCTCCAGATCGGCGACATGGCCGTCAACGTCATCGCCAAGGGCCGAGAGGTCTCCGGCTCCAACGACATCCGCTGCACGGTCTCCATCGGCGGTTTCGTGCCCAAGCCGCACACCCCCTTCCAGTGGGCCCCGCAGCTCAGCGCCGAGGAGACGGACGCCCGCCTCGGCAAGCTCCGCGACAGGATCCGCGCCGACAAGAAGTACGGCCGCTCCATCGGCTTCCGCTACCACGACGGCAAACCGGGCATCGTGGAGGGTCTCCTCTCCCGGGGCGACCGCCGGATCGGCGCCGTCATCCGCGCCGTGTACGAGGACGGCGGCCGCTTCGACGGCTGGCGCGAGCACTTCTCGTACGACCGCTGGATGGCCTGCGCCGACAAGACGCTGCCCGCCTTTGGTGTGGACGTCGACTGGTACACCACCCGTGAGCGCACCTACGAGGAGGTCCTGCCCTGGGACCACCTGGACTCCGGTCTGGACAAGGACTGGCTCTGGGAGGACTGGCAGGACGCGCTGGACGAGACCGAGGTCGAGGACTGCCGCTGGACCCCGTGCTTCGACTGTGGCGTCTGCCCGCAGATGGACACCAGCATCCAGATCGGCCCCACGGGCCGGAAGCTGCTGCCGCTGTCGGTCGTGAAGTGATCCACGCCCGGCGCTTGCCGCCGGGCAGTACCGCGAAGGGCCCGGTCAACCGAGTTTCCCCTGATGACCGGGCCTTTCGGTGGCCGGGGACGGAGGGGGCCACGGGGGCCGGGCGGGTGGCCGGTCCGGCGCTGTGGGCGGCCCGGGAGACGGTACGGCGGGCCGGGCGGGGTGCGGGGCGGCGCCCCGGCGGACCGGTGGGCGATCCATGGGCCAGGGAACCGGTCGGCGCTCCGGCGCGTACTC
>NZ_JBSGUP010000186.1:0-12887 GCF_053607985.1 Streptomyces sp. NPDC055078 | reverse complement strand
GTCCAGGGCCTCCCGCCCGCGCAGGACGGCCGGGTCCGCCCGGGGCGGCAGCAGGGCCCCCGGGTCGGCGGCGGCTGTCCGCCGTACCGCCGCGTCGCCGCCGGTCGCCGGTTCCGCCGGCAGCAGGTCGATCGCGACCGCGTCGGCCGGTCCCTCTCCGGGGCCCAGCAGCGCCACGGCCTCCCGGCAGGTGGTCTGCTCGTCGAGCGTGGTCCCGATCCGGTCGAGCGCCTCGAAGACACTGAGCGCGTCCGGGACACCGGGCAGGTCCGGGACACCGGGCAGGTCAGGAGCGCCGGGCGGGTCCGGGACACCCGGGATGTCGGGAGCAGCGGGGGCGCCGGGCACGTCAAGGACATCGGAGCCACCGGAGCCAGTGGAGACAGCGGGGGCGGCGCCACGGCGGGGACCCGGGGCGTCACGGGTGCCGGGGGTGCCGGAGGCGTCACGAATGCCGGGGGTGCCGGAGGCGTCACGGGTGCCGGACGCGGGCGGCACAGTTGCCGGGCCCGCGGCCACGATCACGCCCGCCAGCCCGGTCACCTCGCCGTCCAGGGTGAGCCGCTGCCAGACGCAGTAGCCCATAGGGGTGCGGTGGGTACGGGCCCGGCCGTCCGCCAGAACCGCCGCCAGCAGCCGTGCCGGACCGACACGGCGCTCGGCCCGGGCACTGACGCCCAGGCCCTCCAGCGGCGCGCGGACCTCTCCCGTGAGACTGCGGTAGACCGGGTCGGCGAAGAGGTACCGGGTGTCCGTGCCGAGGACGGCCAGCCCTGTCACCGGCGGGACCGGACCGGGCCCCCGGGGTGCGTCGACGCACACATCAGTACCTCCTCCCACGTCACAGGAGATGTTCTCAGTCCCCTGTGACACGTGCACACCGGGCAGCACATGCGCACCAGGTACCCCCTTCGGGCCGGGCACCGCGGTCCGCCGCCAGGGAGGTGCCGGACCGGCGTACGGGAACGGGACCCGGCGACCCTCACGGGTCACCCCTGCCCGGGCACCGTCCCGCCCTTGAGGCGCTCCAGGTCGGACGGGCGGACCTGGATCACCAGCAGGGCGATCACCGCCGCGATCACCGTGAAGACCGCGGCCATGACGAAGGCGGCGGAGATGCCGGACGACAGCACCTGGTCGTCCCAGGGCGGTGGGAGCTGCCCGGTCCGGCGGAAGGTGAGCCGTTCCGCCGGGGTCGCCCCGGCGAGGAACTCCGGGACGAGGGACTCGGCCTTGTCGCGGCTCGCCGTGCCGAACACGGTCACCAGGATGGAGAGCCCGAGCGAGCCGCCCACCTGCTGCATGACGTTGAGCAGCCCGGACGCGGCGCCGGACTCCTGGCGCGGCACACCGGAGAGCGCCATCAGCGTCAGCGAGACGAACTGCATGCCCATACCGAGGCTGAAGACCAGCATCGGCCCGAGGATGCTGCCGAGATAGGTGGAGTGGACATCGGTGAGCGTCAGCCAGCCGAGCCCGATCGCGGCCAGGATCGCGCCACCGACCATGAAGGGCTTCGGGCCGTATCGGGGCAGGAGCTGGGAGGTCACCGTGGCGCCCACCGCGATGATCACGCTGACCGGAAGGAAGGCGAGCCCCGCCCGGAGCGGGCTGAAGTCCAGGACGTCCTGAACGAAGAGGGTGAGGAAGAAGAACATGCCGAAGATCGCGGCGGCCAGGCTCAGCATGATTCCGTAGGTCCCGGCCCGGTTGCGGTCCGCGAACATATGGAGCGGTGTGATCGGCTGTTTCGAGCGCCGCTCGATCGTGATGAAGGCCGCCAGCAGCACCACGGCGGCGGCGAACGACGCCAGGGTGAGCGGATCGCGCCAGCCCTCCTGCGCGGCCCGGATGAAGCCGTAGACCAGCGCGACCATGCCGAGGGTCGAGACGAGCGCGCCGAGCACGTCGAAGTGCCCGGCGTGGCGCTCGGACTCCCTGATGAAGCGCGGGGTCGCGAGCAGGATCAGCACGGCGATCGGGACGTTCACGAAGAACACCCAGCGCCAGTCGAGCCACTCGACGAGAATCCCGCCCGCCAGCAGCCCGATCGCACCACCGCCCGCCGAGACGGCGGCGAAGACCCCGAACGCACGGTTCCGCCGGGGCCCTTCGGTGAAGGTGGTGGTGATCAGGGCGAGGGAGGTCGGGGAGGCGATGGCGCCGCCGACGCCCTGGAGGGCGCGCGCGGCGAGGAGTTGCCCTGAACTCTGTGACAGTCCGCCGAGGAGGGAGGCGATCGCGAACAGCGCGACACCTGCCATGAAGACCCTGCGGCGGCCCAGGATGTCACCGGCACGCCCGCCGAGGAGCAGCAGCCCGCCGAAGGTGAGGGTGTAGGCGTTCACCACCCACGCCAGGCTGGTGGTGGAGAAGTCCAGAGCGGTCTGGATGTGCGGGAGCGCGATGTTCACGATGGTGATGTCGAGGACCACCATCAACTGGCAGGAGGCGATGACCAGGAGAGCGATGCCCTGGCCACCGCCCTTGGGGCGGGCGGTGGTCGCGGCGGGTGCCGGTCGCGGCGTCGTCATGGCTCTTCGTGGCCTTGTCCTGGCCTCGTCCCTGACCTTGCTTCTGGCCTTGCTCCTGCGCCTTGCTTGCTGCGCCTTACTCCTGGCGCCTCACTTGCTGCGCCTTGCTTGCTGGCCTGTTCCTGGCTTGCGCTTGCCTTCTGCTTGCCTTGCGCGGCCTTTCCTGCCGTGCGCGGCCGTGTCGTGGTCGCGCACGGCCACGCTCGTGGCCTCGCACCGGATGGGTGAACCGTCCGTCCGCCCATCCACTCATCGACCGTATGCCCGCTCCACCCGCCTCACCAGTCGATCAAGGGCGAATCGAGACGGGCGCGGGGCGGGGACCGGGTTCACGGCAGTACGGCCATGCCGTCCAGTTCGACCAGCGCCTGTTCGTCCCAGAGCCGTACGACACCGATGACGGCCATCGCGGGGTAGTCACGGCCCGCCAGCCGCCGCCAGATCCGGCCCAGTTCGGGGGCGTGGTGGCGGTAGTCGGCGACATCGGTGGCGTACACGGTGACCCGGGCGAGATCGTGCGGGGCGCCACCGGCCGCGGCGAGGGCGGTGAGGAGATTGGCGAGGGCGGTCTCGAACTGTTCAGGCAGCGTCTCGCCGACCACCGCGCCGGCCATGTCCAGCGCGGTCTGCCCGGCGAGGAGCACCAGCCGGGTGCCGGTCGCCGTGACGGCGTGCGAGAACCCGGTCGGGGGTGACAGCTCGCCGGGGTTGTGGCGGTGCAGGCTCATGCGGGCGGCTCCTTCGCGTGCGGCACCTGCGGGCGCGAATCCGTTTCGTGCACAACCTTGTCCTCCGTGCGCACAACCTTGTGCTCCGTGCGCGCGGCCTCGTCACCGCCGCGCGCGGCGTGGTCGTCCGTCCGCGCGGCCCGGTCGCCGGCCCGCGCGGCGTGGTCCTCCGCGCGCCCGGCCCCGTCACCCGTACGCGCGGCTTGGTCGTCCGTGTGCCCCGTCCCGTCACCGGCACGCCCGGTATGGCCCTCCGCGCGCGGCGCTGTCGCCGGTACGCCCGGTCTCGACCTCCGTGCGCGACACCTTGTCGTACGCGCGCTCTCCGTACAGCTCCTTCGCGATGATCGATCGCTGGATCTCCGTCGCGCCCTCGTAGATGCGCGGGGCGCGCACCTCCCGGTACAGATGCTCCAGCAGATGACCGCGCTGGAGGGCGCGTGCGCCGTGCAGTTGGACGGCGGCGTCGACCACGTACTGCGCGGTCTCCGTCGCGAACAGCTTCGCCATCGCCGACCGCTTGGGCACATCGCCGGCACCCGCGTCGTACGCTGCCGCCGCCCCGTACACCAGCAGCCGCGCGGCCTCCGTGCGGGTGGCCATCTCGGCGACCTGGTGGGCGACCGACTGAAGGTCCTTAAGGGGGCCGCCGAACGCGGTCCGGCGGGAGGTGTGGGCGATGGTGGCGTCCAGGGCGGCCTGGGCCATCCCGACGGCGAACGCCCCGACGCTGGGCCGGAACAGGTTCAGGGTGTCCATCGCGACCCGGAAGCCCCGGCCCGTCTCGCCGAGGACATCGTCCCCGGACACGGGTGTGCCGTCGAAGGACAGCGCGCCGATGGGGTGGGGCGAGAGCATCTCCAGGGCGGTCCCGGTCAGCCCGGGGCGTTCGGCGGTGACGAGGAAGGCGGTCACGCCCCGGGCCCCGGCGCCCTCCGTGGTCCGGGCGAAGACGGCGTAGAAGTCGGTATCGGGGGCGTTGGAGATCCAGCGCTTCTCACCGCTGAGCCGCCAGCCGTTGCCGTACGGCACGGCCCTGAGGGCCAGGGCGGCGGCGTCGGAGCCCGCGCCCGGCTCACTGAGCGCGAAGGCCGCGACGGCGCGGCCGGCGATCACCTCGGGGAGCCAGCGCGCCCGCTGGGCCGGGGTGCCCGCCCGCACGACGGGGAACGTGCCGAGGCCCTGGAGCGCGAGCGCGGTCTCGGCCTCCGTACAGCCGTGGGCCAGGGATTCGCGCAGCAGACAGAGTTCCAGCGCTCCGGCACCGCACAGCCTTTCCAGCAGGCCCAGTTCGCCGAGGGCGGCGAGCAGGGGCCGGTTGAGCTGCCCCGGTTCGCCCGCGTCGGCGAGGGGGCGCAGGGTGTCGGCCGCGAGTGAGCGCAGCCGGGCGCACCGGGCGAGCTGTTCCGGATCGAGCGAGAATACGGGCATGCGTGCCCCACTCCTCTGATGATTCGACCGCCGATTCGGCCACCGGTTCAACCGCTGGCCCGCCTGCCGGGTCGACCGCCGGACCGGCCTCGGCTCGTCCGCCGATTCGACCGCCGATTCGACCGCACCTATCGCGAACCGTTGACTGCCGTCACCATCACGATACGCTCCCTTCACGACCCCACCACGAGAAGGGGGCGATCCATGGAGCTGACACCCTCGGCCCACCTCGACACCTTCGCACGTGACCAGCTCCCGCCCGCGGACCAGTGGCCCGAGTTGCTCTTCGAGCTGCCGGGACTGCGCTATGCCCAGCGGTTGAACTGCGGTGTCGAACTGCTGGACCGCACGATCGACCGCTTCGGCGCGGACCGGCCCGCCTTCCGCACCGGGGACGGCGCGGTCTGGACGTACGGGGAGCTGCGCGACCGCGTGGACCGGATCGCCCACGCCCTCACCTCCCGGCTCGGAGTCGTCCCGGGCAACCGGGTCCTGCTGCGCGGCCCCACGACCCCCTGGCTGGCCGCTTGCTGGCTGGCGGTGATGAAGGCGGGCGCGGTGGCGGTCACCGTACTGGCACAGCAGCGGGCCGATGAACTGGCCACGGTGTGCTCGATCGCCGCCGTCGACCGCGCGCTCTGCGACAGCCGCTCGCTCGGCGAGCTGACGGCGGCCGGGGTGCCGGGGCTGCGGATCACCCCCTACGGCGGGGACCGTCCCGACGATCTGCTGCGGCTGGCGGCGGCCGGGCCCGGCGAGCCCTACCCGGCGGTGCGGACGGCCGCCGACGATGTGGCCCTGATCGCCTTCACCTCGGGCACCACAGGACGCCCTAAGGGTTGTCTGCACTTCCACCGGGACATCCTGGCGATCGCGGACACCTTCTCCGCCGAGGTGCTGCGGCCCGTGCCCGGCGACCTCTTCGCGGGCAGCCCGCCGCTCGGCTTCACCTTCGGGCTCGGCGGACTGGTGGTCTTCCCGCTGCGGGCGGGCGCCTCCGCGCTGCTGCTGGAGCGGTCGGGGCCCGCGCAACTGCTGCCCGCGATCGCCGAGCACCGGGTGTCGGTGCTGTTCACCGCGCCGACCGCGTACCGCGTGATGCTCGGCCGCCTCACAGGGGCCGCCGGGTCGCCCGGGTCGCCCGGGTCGCCCGGGTCGCCCGCGCCCGCCGAGTCGCCCTCGCCCGGCGGGGCCGCCGGGTCCAACGCGTCCGACGCGTCCGACGCGTCCGCCGTCGCCTCGCTGCGGCGCTGTGTGTCGGCCGGGGAGAATCTGCCCGCCGACACCTGGCGGGAGTGGTACGAGCGGACCGGGCTGCGGATCATCAACGGCATCGGCGCCACCGAACTGCTGCACATCTTCATCTCCGCCGCCGACGACGCGATCAGACCGGGCACCACCGGCGTCCCGGTGCCCGGCTGGCAGGCGCGGGTGACGGACCGCGACGGCGCTCCCGTCGCGGACGGGGAGCCGGGGCTGCTTGCGGTACGGGGCCCGGTCGGCTGCCGGTATCTCGCCGATCCCCGGCAGCGGGAGTATGTGCGGGACGGCTGGAACATCACCGGCGACACCTATGTGCGCGACCCCGACGGCTATTACCGCTATGTCGCCCGCGCCGACGACATGATCATCTCGGCGGGCCACAACATCGCCGGGCCCGAGGTGGAGGACGCGCTGCTGGGCCATCCGGATGTCCGGGAAGCGGCGGTGGTCGGCCGGGAGGACGCCCTGAGGGGGCAGATCGTGGTCGCGTATGTGGTGCTCCGCGAGGGAGCGCCCTCCCGCGACCGGGCCGATGCCACCGCCGCCGCGCTCGGCGAGTACCTGATGGCCCGGCTCACCCCGTACAAGTGCCCCCGCGCGTACGTCTTCCCCGACGCGCTCCCCCGCACCTCGACCGGCAAGCTCCAGCGGTTCCGGCTGCGGGACCCAGGGCGCTTCTGACGGATCGCGCCGGGCTCGCGTGACCGGCCTGATCCACCGGGAACGCCTTAGAGTGATCGCGTGGCCGACCAGCACACCCCCCGCTCCCTGATCGTCACCCTCTACGGCGCGTACGGACGCGAGTACGGCGCCTACGGAGACGACCGGCCGCCCGGCCCGCTCCCGGTGGCCGAGCTGATCCGGCTGCTGGCCGCGCTCGGCGTGGACGCGCCGTCCGTACGGTCCTCGGTGTCCCGGCTCAAGCGCCGGGGGCTGCTGATCCCCGGCCGTACCCCTGAGGGCGCGGCCGGTTACGCCCTGTCCGCCGACGCCCGTCAGCTCCTCGCCGACGGCGACCGGCGCATCTACGGCCGGGGCACCCCGCTGCTCTCCGACGGCTGGGTCCTCGCGGTCTTCTCGGTGCCCGAGGCCGAGCGCAGCAAGCGCCATCTGCTGCGCTCCCGGCTGGGGCGGCTCGGCTTCGGCACGGCGGCGCCCGGGGTGTGGATCGCCCCGGCCCGGCTGTACGAGGAGACCCGTCATACGCTGCGCCGCCTCCAGCTCGACCCGTATGTCGAACTGTTCCGGGGCGGGCATCTCGGCTTCGCCGCGACGGCGGAGGCGGTGGCGCGCTGGTGGGACCTGGCGGGGATCGCCAAGCGGCACGAGGAGTTCCTCGGCGCGCACGAACCGGTCCTGCGGTCGTGGTCGGCGGGCCGTACGGCATCCCCCGAAGACGCGTACCGGGACTATCTGTACGCGCTGGACTCCTGGCGCAAGCTGCCGTACATCGACCCCGGACTGCCCATGGAGCTGCTGCCCGAGGGCTGGCCGGGCGGGCGTTCGGCCGAGGTCTTCGGGGAGCTGCACGAGTTGCTGCGGGACGCGGGCGCGGTGTTCGTCCAGCAGGACGGCTGACCCGCGCGCGGGGGCGCGGTCGGGCCTGAGCCGGCACCTGGGGCGTGTTGCGACCGGGTCCACATGGCATCGGGTCGCGTCGGGATCGGGTCGCGTCGCGTCGCATCCGGTTACGTCGCATCGGGATCGGCTCGGGGCAGGCCAGGGGGCGCGTCAGGTCAGGGTGAGCCTCGGTTTCGGCGCGTCCGTACGCCCCTTCGGGGGTGTGCGGCTGCCCGCGCGGTACGGGAGCGGCCAGGGGGCGCCGGGCCCGCTGTAGGACTGGTCGGCCGCCGCGTGCAGGGTCCAGTGGGGTCGTACAGATGCGGTCTGGCGAGCGCGCACAGATCCGCCCGGCCCGCCAGCAGCAGGGAGTTGACGTCGTCCCAGGAGGAGATCGCGCCCACGGCGATGACGGGGATGCCGATGGTGTTACGAATACGGTCGGCGTACGGCGTCTGATACGAGCGCCCGTACTCGGGCCGCTCCTCTGGGACGACCTGCCCGGTGGAGACGTCGATCGCGTCGGCCCCGTGATCGGCGAAGGCGCGGGCGATCTCCACGGCGTCGTCGGCGGTGGTGCCGCCCGCCGCCCAGTCGGTCGCCGAGAGCCGGACGGTCAGCGACCGGGTGTGGACGAAGTCGGTGATCCGGCGCCAGGCGGCCGTCTGCTCCGGGGTGTAGAGGCCGGTGCAGCCGGGGGTGATCCGGCCCCGGGCGCTCACACACACCATCTCGCTCATCACCAGACCGGCCCCGCCGAGTGCCCGTGCGCCGAGGAGTACGAGGTGGAAGTCGCCGGGGACGCCGTCCACGGCGGAGTACATGTCCATCGGGAAGACGACGACCCGGTTGCGCGGTTCGAGTCCGCGCAGCCGGAAGGGCGTGAACATCGGCGGGGTGGCCGCCGGGCAGCCGAACTCCTGCTCCACGGCGTCGGTGAAGGCCGCGTCACGCATCCGCAGATTGCCGTGGGTGACCCGGCGGCTGCGGGTGAGGAGGTTGAAGGCGAACTGCCGGGGCGGCTGGCCGATACGGTACGCCACCTCCTCGAACCAGCGCAGCGATGCCGCCGCCGCCCGCTGGGCCGACTCGACCACCGGGCGGCGCTCGGCCTCGTACGCTGCGAGGGCGTCGGCGAGGCTGGGCTGCTCTGCCGGCCTCTGCCTGCCCTTCGAAGCTATCACTCCCATGTAACTTCCGTCACGACTACGCGATAGGCTGTCCGGTCCGGTACCCGGCGGACGTGACACGGCAATGGTCCTGTCACGGTGAGGGCACAGGTTCTGACCAGGGTGCCCCCCGGCCGCACGGCGGCCCCGGGGGCTTCCTATGGTGGAGGCGCGACGCCGTCCACCGGACGGGGCTCGTCCGCTGTCACCCCAGCACCCCGAACCACCGCCCCCGAATGGACCCCGCCGTGTCCGCTGAAGCATCCGGCCCCGCCGCCTGGCGCATCGCCCTGCCGCACACCGCGGTCGCGGTGCCCATGGCCCGCGCCCTGGTCCGTACGGCGCTGGCGGAGGTCGAGGCCGCGGCCGACAGCGACACGGCGGAACTACTGACGGCCGAACTGGTGGCCAACGCGGTGGAGCACACCCCGGGCGAGGTCCCGATAGAGCTGGTGGTCGCGCTGCTGCCCACCGGCTGCCAGGTGGAGGTCCACGACGGTGACCCGGCGCCGCCTGGGGATCTCTCCCGTACGGCGGCGGCCGACGGTATCGACCCCTGGCAGGAGCACGGGCGCGGGCTGCTGCTGATCCGCGCGCTCAGCTTGGCGTGCGGGCACCGCGTCACCGCGGCGGGCAAGGCGGTCTGGTTCACGCTCCCGGCGCGGGCGGCGACGGAGCCGCAGGGGGCGACGGAACCCCGGGAGTCGCGGGAATCACGGGAGTCGCCGCAGCCGGGGGAACGACGCTCCCGGGCCTGACGGCCCCACGGACCTATCGCGCGGCGCCCTGCCTCACAGGATCACGGTTCCCGGCCTGGCGAGCGTCGCCACCAGCACCGCCTTGATCGTGTGCATCCGGTTCTCCGCCTCGTCGAAGACCACGGAACGGTCCGACTCGAAGACCTCGTCGGTGACCTCCAGCTCCGTCAGACCGTGCCGCTCGTAGATCTCCCGCCCGACCTTCGTCCCGAGGTCGTGGAACGCGGGCAGACAGTGCAGGAACTTCACCTCCGCGTTGCCGGTGGCCCGCAGCACATCCATGGTCACGGTGTACGGACCGAGCGCCTTGATCCGCTCGTCCCAGACCTCCTTGGGCTCCCCCATCGACACCCAGACATCGGTGGCGACGAAGTCCGCGCCCCGCACCCCGTCGGCGATCTCCTCGGTGAAGGTGATCCGCGCTCCGCTGGTCTCGGCGATCTGATGGGCCCGGGAGACGATGGCCTCGGACGGCCAGTACGCCCTGGGGGCGACGACCCGGACATCCATACCGAGCAGCGCCCCGGTGATCACATAGGAGTTCCCCATGTTGAAGCGGGCGTCCCCGAGATAGGCGAAGGCGATCTCCTGGAGCGGTTTGGCGCTGTGCTCGCTCATGGTGAGCATCTCGGCCAGCATCTGGGTGGGGTGCCACTCGTCGGTGAGCCCGTTGTAGACCGGCACCCCGGCGTGTTCCGCCAGTTCCTCGACCGTCTCCTGCGCGTCACCCCGGAACTCGATCGCGTCGAACATCCGGCCGAGCACCCGCGCGGTGTCCTTGGCCGACTCCTTGCTGCCGATATGCGAACCGGCCGGATCGATATACGTCGTCGCCGCCCCCTGGTCCGCTGCCGCGACCTCGAACGCGCAGCGCGTACGCGTCGACGACTTCTCGAAGATCAGCGCGATGTTCTTCCCGCGCAGCAGCGGAACCTCGTCACCGGCCCGCTTGGCCGCCTTGAGCCGGGCCGCCAGGTCGATCAGACCGCGGAACTCCTGGGAGGTGAAGTCCAGCTCTTTGAGGAAGTGGCGGCCTTCGAGGTGTATCGCCATGGCGGTGCTCCTGCGTCGCGAATGCGGTGACGATGGAAGTGTATACGAGCCCCTGCATCGCTATACGGAGAGGATCCTCCCCCACCCATGAGGTTCCCCGAGGCTCCCGGGCGGCCGGAAGCCCTCAGGGAGCACGAGGTGATACGGGGAACCCCCAGCCGGTCCGGGGAACCCGAGCGGTCCGGGAGCCGCAACCGGTCCCCGGGGGAACCCCGGCCGGTCCGGGAGCCGCAACCGGTCCCCGGGGGAACCCCGGCCGGTCCGGGGGCCGCAACCGGTCCCCGGGGAACCCCGGCCGGTCAGACCGCATCCCGCTCCACCGGACAGCTCATGCACCGGGGCCCGCCCCTGCCCCGCCCCAGCTCGCTGCCGGGGATCTCGATGACCTCGATTCCCTGCTTGCGCAGATGCGTATTGGTGGTGACATTCCGCTCGTACGCCACCACGACCCCCGGTTCGACGGCCAGCACATTGCAGCCGTCGTCCCACTGCTCGCGCTCCGCCGAGTGCACATCCTGGGTCGCGGTGAGCACCCGGATCTCCTTCATCCCCAGCGCGGCGGCGATCGCGCTGTGCATATGCTCCGGAGGGTGGTCGCTCACCTTGAGCGCCCGGGAGCCCTCCGCCGGTTCGATGGTGTACGAGCGGAGCATGCCCAGGCCCGCGTACTGCGTGAAGGTGTCCCGGTCGACCATCGTCATCACCGTGTCGAGATGCATGAACGCCCGCCGCTTCGGCATGTCCAGCGCCACGATCGTGCGCGCCGAACCGGCCTCGAACAGCCCCCGGGCCAGCATCTCCACCGCCTGGGGCGTGGTGCGCTCACTCATCCCGATCAGCACAGCGCCGTTGCCGATGACGAGGACGTCGCCGCCCTCGATGGTGGAGGGATAGTCGTCCTGCCCCTCCGACCAGTGGTGGAACTCACCCGCGTGCGGACCGGTGAACAAGGGGTGGTGCTTGTAGATCGCCTCGAAGTGCACGGTCTCGCGCTGCCTGGCCGGCCAGCGCATGGCGTTGATGGAGACGCCGTCGTAGATCCAGGCGGAGGTGTCGCGGGTGAAGATGTGGTTGGGCAGCGGTTCGAGCAGGAAGTCGTCCAGGTCCATCACATGGAAGCGGACGGAGGTCGGCTCGGGGTGGGAGGCGAGGAACTCGCGCTTGGTCATCCCGCCGACCAGCGCGTCGACCAGCTCGGCGGTCGGCAGCGCGTCGAACGCGGCCCGGAGATGATCGGTGGCGAGCGGGCCGTACTCCTTCTCGTCGAAGACCCGGTCCAGGACGAGCTTCCTGGCCTCGGGGATGTCCAGCGACTCCCGCAGCAGATCGCCGAAGAGGTGGACCTCGGTCCCCCGGTCGCGCAGGACATCGGCGAACCCGTCGTGCTCCTGGCGGGCGCGGCGCACCCAGAGCACATCGTCGAAGAGCAGCGCGTCCTTGTTCCTCGGCGTCAGCCGCTTCAGTTCAAGGTCGGGCCGGTGCAGTATGACCCGGCGCAGCCGCCCGGTCTCGGAGTCGACATGGAATCCCATGTCCCCATCCTCACCGCACGGCGCGCGCTTCACTCGGGATGCGTCAAGAGCGTTTCCTGTCGTATCCCGCGACGGCTCATGGTGTGCGGGGCGCGTACGGGTGCCCGGACCGGTCCGGGCACCCGTATGTACGGGGGCCGGCATGCCACAGGTACGGGTGTCGGCATGTCACAGCCGACACCCGTACGTCACAGCCGACACCTGTACGTCACAGCCGGGGGTCGACCGGCTCCGACTCCAGCGCCAGGACGGCGAACACCGCCTCGTGGACCCGCCACAGCGGCTCCCCCTCGGCCAGCCGGTCCAGCGCTTCCAGACCGAGCGCGTACTCCCTCAGGGCGAGCGACCGTTTGTGGTTCAGGAACCGGTTGCGCAGCCGCTGGAGATTGTCCGGGCGGGTGTACTCGGGGCCGTAGATGATGCGCAGATACTCCCGGCCGCGGACCTTCACGCCGGGCTGGACGAGCCGGCCCTTGGCGTCCCGGGCGAGTGCCTGGAGCGGCTTGACGACCATGCCCTCGCCGCCGCGGCCGGTCATCTCCAGCCACCAGTCGATACCGGCGCGGACGGAGTCCTCGTCGCCGGTGTCGACAATCAGCCGTCTGGTGACCTGGAGAAGGCCCGTGGGGTCGTGCTCCACCAGCCGGTCCAGCCAGGCGAGCTGCTTGTCGTGCGGGACGGCCGCCAGGGAGCGGCCGGGCGCGGCGAGGATCTGGAACGGCGCGAGCCGCACCCCGTCCAGGCCGTCCGTCGGCCAGCAGTAGCGCCGGTACGCCTCGGTGAACGCGCCCGCGTCGACGGCGCGCTCCCGCTGGACGTCCAGCAGGCCGCCGACCGCCACCCCGCGCCCGGCCGCCGC
>NZ_JBSGUP010000185.1:0-12914 GCF_053607985.1 Streptomyces sp. NPDC055078 | reverse complement strand
GGGCCCGGCCGGAGCCGGGCCGGAGCCGGGCGGGGCCGGAGAGGGGGTCAGGCCGCCGGGTCCGGGGTGCGGCGGCGGTCGTCCGGCCTGCGGCGGGCGGGGGACTCGGGGGGCTGGGGAGACTGCGGGGACTCCGGGCGGCGCTGCGGACGGGCCGGCCGCTGCTGGCCGCGCTCCCGGCCCTCCTCCTTCGCCCTGTTCCGCAGCTCCTGCGCCTTCTCCTCGAACTGGTCCTTGATGCCCATGCGGGTTCACTCCTAGGGGGATGTGTGTGTGGGGGGGGTGCCCCCGCGTACTCCCGGGGGCCTCGACCAGCGTGGCACGCATGGACATACATCGCATGTCGGTCAATTACGCTGCGTACGCAAGGGCTGGTCAGCTGCCCCTTCCGCGCCCGAACGCCGCGCACGCACGGCCTGGTCAGCCGCCCCGCCCGCCCCCAGGAGCCCCTTCCCCACTTTCCCCAGCCGTGCCCCGACACGGCGCACCTCCCGGGATCCCTGCACCGCGATCAGGGCGGGCAGGAACCCCCGTACGGACTGGGTGCCGCGCAGCCACCACTGCGCGTACACATGCGCCGAGCGCCGTTCGATCCCCGCGACGACGCGGTCGACGGCCGGACCGAGCGGATAGGTGCGGTTCGACGGCCACGGCAGCCGCTGCCGCAGCTCCCGCATCACCTCGTCGCGGTCGGCCCCGCGCACCATGTCGGTGTCCGTCCAGGACAGATACGCGACCCCGACCCGGACGCCCCGGTGCCGCACCTCGGCCCGCAGGCTGTGGGCGAACGCCTCGGCGCCCGACTTGGAGGCGCAGTACGCCGTCATCATCGGCGCGGGGGCGATCGCCGCGAGGGAGGCGATCTGGAGGAAGTACCCCCGGCTCTCGGTGAGTGCGGGCAGGAACGCCCGGCCGGTGACCGCGCTGCCGATCAGATTGACCTCGATCACCCGGCGCCAGGCGGCGGGGTCCGAGTCGGCGAACGGCCCGCCCAGCGCGACCCCCGCGTTCGCCACGACGACATCGACCCTGCCGAAACGTTCCCCGACCTCGGCGGCAACCCGCCGCATCGCCTCATGGTCCGTCACATCGGCGTACCACCAGTCGCTTTCGGTGTGCAGCCGGGTGGAGACCCGCTTCAGCTCGTCCGCCTCAAGACCCACCAGCGCCACCCGGGCGCCACGCGCGGAGAGCTTGCGGGCGAGGAGTTCGCCCACGCCACGGGCCGCACCCGTGACCACGGCGACCCGTCCGTCCAGATTCGTCCCGCTCACGCGGCCTCCTCCCTTGCGCCCACATACGTACCGACCAGCTCACGGATCTTGGCGGTGACGGTCTCCGGGGCCTCCACGGGCGTCATATGCCCCGCCCCGGCCACCTCCACCAGTTCCAGGCACTCGGGCAGGGTCGAGGCGATCCGCCGGGCGTGCACCATCGGGGTCAGCCGGTCCGCCGTGCCCGCCACCACGACCGCGGGCACCCGCAGTTCCCGTACGACCGCGTCGAGATCCAGCTCCGCGAGCACCCGCGACCACATCACCCGGGAGGTCCGGGGGCAGGCGTGGACGATCCGCGCACACCGCGCCACCGCGTCCCGTGAGGAACGGGGGCCCATGGTGGCGTACCGGAGAATCCGCCGGGACAGCGGTGTCACCGGGCCGAGCGGCACCTGCGAGCCGAGGAGGGACCGGGTGAGGCGGGTCCGCAGCGGTCCGCGCCGCAGCGGCAGCACCCGTGACTCCTCGATCAGCCGCGAACTGCCCGTACTGCACAGCAGCACCGCCGCCGCGTGCTCCGCGAACGCGGGCCGCCCGGCCGCCGCCAGCAGCGTCATCCCGCCCATGGAGTGCCCGGCGAGCACGGCCCGCTCACCCGGTGCCAGTACGGCCGAGAGCACCGCTTCCAGATCGTCGGCGAGTACGGAGGTGCCGACGCGGGCCGGGGCGGTGCGGCCGTGGCCGCGCTGGTCGTAGACGACGACCCGGCAGTCGGCCGCCAGCTCCCGTATCTGCGCGGCCCAGAACCGGGTGGAGCAGGTCCAGCCGTGGGCCAGGACGACGGCGGGCGCCTCCTCGTCCCCGTACACCTCGGTGTGTATGCGCGAACCGTCGGCCGAGAGCACGGTCATGGTGCGGCTCACCGGACGCCCTCCCGCACCGGGGCGCGGACGATGTCGTACTCCGCGAGATCCACTTCCCGGGTCGCCCGGCGGAATGCGGCGGTGGTGCCCGGCCAGACGGTGGTGTTGCGGCCGTTGGCGTCCAGATACCAGCTCGTACAGCCGCCGGTGTTCCACACGGTCCGTCGCATCCGCTCCTGCACCCGCTCGTTCCACGCGTCGACGGCGGCCGGGCGGACGGCGAGCGCGGTCCGCCCGCCGAGGGTTTCGAGGATGCCGAGGTGGCGCAGATAGTCGGCGAGATAGTTCAGCTGGGACTCGATCATCAGGATCATCGAGGAGTTCCCGAGCCCGGTGTTGGGGCCGATGATCGTCATCCAGTTGGGGAACCCGGCGGCGGTGGCGCCGCGCAGCGACCGCATGCCGTCCTTCCACGCCTCGGCGAGCGTGATCCCGTCCGCGCCGACGACGCGTTCGGTGATCGGCATGTCCGTCACATGGAACCCCGTACCGAAGACGATCACATCGGCCTCGGTCTCACTGCCCCCGGCCCCGATCAGCGTCGAACCGCGCACCTCCGCGAGCCCGGAGGTCACGACCTCCACATTGGGCCGGACGATGGCCGGGTAGTAGTCGCTCGACAGCAGAATGCGTTTGCAGCCGATGCGGTACGACGGGGTCAGCTTCGCCCGCAGCGCCGGGTCCCTGACCGCTCTGGCGATGTTCGCCCTGGCCAGCGACTCGATCAGCCCGAGCCGGTTCGGCCGCTTGGTGAAGGCGGAGACCTGGAGTTCCCTGACCCCCCACAGCAGTCCGCGCCGGGCGGCCCCGGTGAAGGGCAGCCGCCGGTGCAGCCAGCGCTCGGCGTCGCTGATGCGCCGGTCCAGCTTGGGCATCACCCAGGGCGGGGTGCGCTGGAAGAGCGTCAGCCTGGCGGCCACGGGCTGGATCTCGGGCACGATCTGGATCGCGGACGCACCGGTCCCGATCACCGCGACCCGCTGCCCGCGCAGATCGTGGCCGTGGTCCCAGCGGGCGGAGTGGAACACCTTGCCGGGGAAGCCCGCGAGCCCGGGGATGTCGGGGATCTTCGGGTCGGCGAGCGGGCCGGTCGCGGAGACCACGACATCGGCGGTGTAGGTGCCGTTGGTGGTCTCGATGGTCCAGCGCAGTTCGTCGTTGTCCCAGGTCATCATCCGTACGTCGTGGTGGAGGCGGAGGTGTGGACGGAGCCCGAAGGTGTCGGTGAGGTGCTCCAGATAGGCCCGGATGTGCTCATGGCCGGAGAAGGTGCGCGGCCAGTCGGGGTTGGGCGCGAACGAGAACGAGTAGAGGTGGGATGGCACATCGCAGGCGCACCCCGGATAGCTGTTGTCGCGCCAGGTGCCGCCGACCGAGCCGGCCCGCTCCAGGACGACGAAGTCGGTGATCCCCTCGCGGCGCAGCCGTACCGCGGCTCCGAGACCTCCGAACCCGGATCCGATGACCGCCACCCGGACATGGTGCCGGTGTTCCCGCTGGTGTTCCTGCTGGTGTTCCTGCCGGTGTTCCCGCTGCTGTTCCTGCTGCTGTTCCCGCTGGTGCTCTTGTTTCCGCCGGCTCATGCCGCCTCCCACTGAACACTGACCGAACCCTGAACGAACCCTGCCGCACAACGAACAACGAACAACGAACAACGCACGCCGCAACCATGCCAGCAATCACTGGCACAGTTGGGAGGGTAAGGCAGCCTGCCTACCGGGCGGTAGAGGTCGGCGCCCGCGAAGTTACCGGCGGTACAACGGCGGTACACCATAGGCTTTCCAGGTGGCAGACGGACGCGAGTACCGCACGGAGGAACTGGCCCGGGAGGCCGGGATCACGGTGCGCACCCTGCGCTTCTACCGCGAGCGCGGACTGCTCCCGCCGCCGCGCCGCGAGGGGCGCATCGCCTGGTACGACGACCACCATCTGGCCCGGCTGCGCACCATCGCCGCCCTGCTGGAGCGCGGCCACACCCTGAACGGCATCGCCGATCTCGCCACGGCGTTCGCGAGCGGCCGGGATGTCGGCGAGGTGCTCGGCCTCGGCGAGCCCACCGAGGAGACCCCCGTCCGCCTCACCCCCGAGGAGCTGGCCGACCACTTCAGGGGCGAGGTCACCCCCGAGAACCTCGCGACCGCCCTCGACCTCGGCTATCTCGCGACCGACGGCGACGAGATCGTCCACACCAGCCGCCGGCTGCTCGACGCGTCGGCTGCACTCGTACGGGAAGGGGTCCCGCTTTCCGCCGTCCTGGACGCCGGCCGCCGCGTCCGCACCCACGCGGACGCGCTCGCCGACCTGTTCGTGGAGATCCTGCGCGAGCACACCCCTGAGGGCGACCCGGAGCGGCTGCGCCCACTGGCGAAGAGCGTGGTGGACGCCGAGCTGTCGATGGCGCTGGACCGACGGCTGCGCGAGGGCGGACCGGAGGGGCCGACGGGACCGGCGGGACCGGCAGGACCGGCAGGACCGGCAGGACCGGGGACGCCGTAGTAAGGACCCGGGCGTCAGATCTCGTAGACCGCCGTCACCGGAGCGTGATCGCTCCACCGCTCGGTGTGTGTCGCCGCCCGCTCCACCCACGTCTTCACCGTGCGCTCGGCCAGCCCGGGGGTCGCGACCTGGTAGTCGATCCGCCAGCCTGTGTCGATGTCGAAGGCCCGGCCCCGGTACGACCACCAGGTGTACGGCCCCTCCTGCTCCGGGTGCAGCGCCCGGACGACATCCGTGTACTCCGCGAAGACCAGGGACAGCCACTCCCGCTCCTCCGGCAGAAAACCGGAGTTCTTCCTGTTCCCGCGCCAGTTCTTGAGGTCCGCCTCCTGGTGGGCGATGTTCCAGTCGCCGCAGACGACGACCTCACGGCCCGCGGCGGCCGAGCGCGCCTTCAGCTCGCGCAGATACGGCAGGAACTCAGCCATGAACCGGAACTTCTCGTCCTGCCGTTCCGTCCCCACCTCACCGGACGGCAGATACAGGCTGGCGACCGTGACGCCCGGCAGATCGGCCTCCACATAGCGCCCGCCGCCGTCGAACTCCCGCGACCCGAACCCGATCCGCACCTCGTCCGGCTCCCGCCGCGTCCAGAGCGAGACCCCCGCCCGCCCCTTCGCCGCGGCGGGCGCGTACACCGTGTGCCAGCCCTCCGGCTCCCGCACCGCGGCCGGGAGCTGCTCCGGCTCGGCCCGTACCTCCTGGAGGCAGATCACATCGGCGTCGGTGCCGGCCAGCCACTCCGCATAGCCCTTTCTGGCGGCGGCGCGCAGGCCATTCACATTCACGGTGGTCACGGTGAGCATGACGGCACCCTACCCACGCCGGTATCCCACGCCCGTACCGGCGGCCCACATTCCGTTTGGTCGTACGATCACTCGTATGGATGTACGCCCGGTCCCGTTCGACCACCCCGACGCCGTCAAGCTCAACGACGAAGTGCAGCTCGAATACGTCGAGCGCTACGGAAGCGCGGGCGGGGGCGAGGGCGACGGGACACCGCTCGACGCGTCGATGTTCCGGCCGCCGCGCGGGCTGTATCTCGTCGCCTACGACGAACGGGACCGGCCCGTCGCCTCCGGCGGCTGGCGCGGCCAGGACGCCGACGACGAGGGGTACGAGGACGGCGACGCCGAACTCAAGCGGATGTACGTCGTCGCCGAGGCGCGCGGCCTCGGTCTCGCCCGCCGTATCCTCGCCGCCCTGGAGGCGGACGCCCGTGCCGCCGGACGGACCCGTATGGTCCTGGAGACCGGCGACCAGCAGCCGGAGGCGATAGCGCTCTACGCCTCCAGCGGCTACACACTCACCACGAAGAAGTTCGGCCACTACCGCGCGTACGACAGCAGCCGCTGCTTCGTCAAGCCGCTGATCTGACGCGTCCCGGCCTCCCGTGACCGGTCCTGACGTGGCCCGGCCCGGCGCTCGGCCCGCTTCCCGCCGCGCCGGCGCCTCCGCCCGCGCCACGTGAAGCCGTCGTGCACGGCATGTGAGAAACCCGCAGAGGCGCCCTGTTACCGACCCCGGTTGGCCGGCCGGTGACTTCCGCGACCTACGATCGTGACACCCCCCTTGACCGAGGCGACTTGTCGGGGGCGAGTGCGGAAAGTCCGACGTATAGACGTATGGGGGGGTACGTATGACGTTCGACGAGGAGTGGGCCGCCGCACGGTCCGCCGCGGTGGAGCAGCAGGCGACGCGTATGCGGCTCAACCAGCTCCCGGCCGAAGGCGGCGGCGGAACGGGGAAGCGCCTCCATGTGGACTCGTCCGAGCTGCGCGGACGGGCGGGCAAGGCGGACATCGTCCGTACGGACTTCGTGAAGGCCGACAACGCGGCGAGCAAGGAGACCGGGGATGTCGGGGGCGGGCTCAAGGGCTTCCGCTCGGCGCCCGCGTTCAAGACCTTCTCCACGCGCTGGGAGTCGCAGATGAAGTACGTGGAAGGGCTGTTGCAGAACGCGGTGGCGGGCGGACTCCGGGAAGCCGCCGCCGAGTTCGACGCCCGCGAGCGGGCCGAGAAGGACCGGCACGGCAAGGGCGGCGACAAGTCCGGCAAGGGCTCCGACCGCAATCTCGCCTGAGCCATCAAGGAGACCCGGGATCCATGCTCGACTACAAGACACTCATCGGCGCCGACCTCACACCGCTCTCCGAGGCCGTGGCGAAGTGGGGAAAGCTCCCCGGCGAGTTCACCAAGGTCGACAAGCTGTACACGAACACGGTCGAGAAGGGCCTCGCCGAGTCCGACTGGGAGGGTGAGGCGGCCGACGCGGCGATGGAGAACGTGTCGCTCGCGGGCAAGCAGATCCGCGCCGCGTCGGACGAGGCCAAGGATGTGCACCGCCTGCTGAGCGACGCGTACGACACCTTCTCCCAGGCGCAGTCGAAGCTGAAGACGATCAGGGGCGACATCGAGAAGGACAAGTACCTCTCGATCAAGCCCGATGGCGAGGTCTGGTTCGACCCGCCGAAGGACACTCCGAGCGAGCATCTGGCGTCCCTGAACAAGGGCTACCAGGAGTCGATCCGGGCGTACCGGACCAGCATCAGCAACCAGATCACGGCGGCCCAGGAGGCCGACGACCTGCTGTACTGGGCGCTGAGCCAGGACTACAACGGGCGCGGGAAGGGCTTCGACCCGAACACGTACAACAGCCTCAAGGGCGCGAAGGCGGGCCGGGAGCAGGCCGACAGGGACCGGGAGACCCTCACCGAACTGGCCGGGGTCAAGCGCCCGTACACCCTGGACGAGATCAAGCAGATCAACAGCCTGCTCTCGAAGCACGAGGGCGACCCGTACTTCGCCGAGCGGTTCGCCACCGGTATCGGGCCCAAGAAGACGCTGGAGTTCTGGACCAGGATCGCCGACCGTACGCAGTACGGGGACGAGATGACGAAGGAGTCGGCGAAGATCCAGAAGAGTCTGGGCCACACCCTCGCCACCGCCTCGTACGCGAACAGCCCCGCGATGGAGAGCTGGAAGAAGGAGATGATCGACCTCGGCGGCAAGCGCGTCGAGATGGTCGACATGAACCTGGGGACCATGACCAAGGGGCCGTACGGCTACCAGGTCATGAGCAGCCTCATGCGGAACGGCGACTACGAGAAGGGCTTCCTCGGCGACTACGGCAAGAGCCTGATCGCCTTCGAGAAGTCCCACAAGGGCACGGACCCCAAGGAGCTGTGGCAGCCGGACGGCTATGAGACGTATCTGAACTTCGGGAAGGGGACGGACCACGGTCTGGATCCCATGGCCGGGTACATGGAGGCCCTGGGCCACAACCCCGAGGCCGCCAAGCAGTTCTTCGCCTCCAAGGACTGGGACTCCTCGGGCAAGGAGATCAAGGGCATGGACCCGGATCTCACGTATCTGCTCGATGAGCGCAAGTGGCCCGACATGCCCAACAACAAAGCCAGCGAGGACTTCGACGAGCTGGGACACGCCATCGAGGCGGCGACGCTGGGTGTTCCGTACGACCAGCCGGAACTGGGGCTGCGCCGGGACGACACGACAGCGAACGTCACCGAGCAGGTCATGAAGTACGTGGGGGACCACCCCAAGTTCCTGGACGACCACAAGGGGATGGGCGACAGCCTCGCCAAGATGGGCGCGGGCTATATCGACGACCTCAACTGGGCGTCATCGAACTTCGGCAACGCCTATACGGGCCAGGACCTGCGGGACTCCGCCTTCGGCCACAAGGGGCCCGGCCATATCGATCTGCTGGACACGACGGCGGCCTCGTTCCTCGCGGTGGCGGGCGGCGACGAGGACGGCTACAAGATCCTGTCGATGGCTCAGCAGGAGTACACGGCCAGTGGTCTGCGGGCGCACCCCGAGCCGAACGGCCAGGTCGCCCAGATCATCGAGACCGGCGCCAAGATGCAGGGCATGTTCGACCAGGCGCGGGCGAACGACATCCACGCCTACTACGGGGAGGCCACCAAGGAGGCGGAGCGCAAGCTCGCCGAGGCCGCCGAGTGGAAGAAGTTCGGTGTCGGGGCCGGGGTGGCGGTGGGGGTCGGTGCCGTGGCGCTGCCCTTCGCCGGGGCCGCCGCCGGCGCGGCCGCCGTGGCCGCGTTCGCGGTGCCCACGGTGGCGGGTGCGGTGGCCGGCGCGGGTATGACGCAGTTCGGCATCGACCTCAACCGCGAGATGGAGCGGAACGGCCCGGACTTCACCCAGAAGGAACACATGGACCTGAAGAGCTTCACGACGCTGGGAGCGGCCCGCGCGGTGACTCCGATGGACGCGTACATCGCGGTCAACGGCCTTGAGGGTTCGGAGTGGGCGCGGAAGACACACAGCGGTGTGGAGGGCAAGTACAACGATGGCTCGGACGCCATCACCCGCATCACGGCGAAGGGATGACGATGAGGCGAAGGGCGTGGCAGGTCCCGGGCGGCCTGGCGCTGGCGCTGACGCTCGTGGCGTGCGGGGGCGGCGGTGAGGAGCAGGACCCGGCACAGAAGAAGACGGTGGCGGCGACGGAGGTGTGCGGGGGTCTGTCGCCGAAGGCCGCGCGGGCGCTGGAGCTGATCTCGGAGACCAAGCGCTTCGAGCACCGCTGGTACCGGACGGCCGACCAGTTGAAGGGCCTGCTGCGTGACCCCGGCGTCGGCGAGGGTGGTGGCGGCGGTGGCGAGCAGACCGACTGCCTCATCGAACCGGATGTGGCCGACCCCGACGAGAGCCCGTCGAAACTGACCGTGCTCTACGAGGAGGTCGCGAAGCTCCCGGCTCCGCAGCCGAAGGAGGTCGCCCTGCTGAACCTCCCGGTGGGGCTGCGCGCGGAGGGCGGCGACGCGACCGCCGACCTGTGGTTCGCGTGCGAGGTCGCGGGTGCCGGCAAGCCGATCGTCCACGCCAGGCTGCTCTACCCGTCCCGCCCCCGCGAGGACAGCACCAAGGAAGCGAACATCCGCGTCCTCCAGGACCTCTCCCGCCGCCACGCGCTCGCGATGGGCTGCCCCGGCGCGGGAGGCATCCCGAGCCTCTGAGGATCTTCTACGGGAGACCCTTGGGCACTGGGCACTGGGCACTGGGCTCGGCCGCCGGCCTGTCCGCACCCGGGCCGCTGACCGCGATGTCGCTACTGGCGCACGGGCTCGCCGGCGCGCACGGGCGCACTGGCTCACTGGCTCACTGGCTCACTGGCTCACTGGCGCAGGGCCTCACTGGCTCGCTGCCTCACTGCCTCACTGGCCGTATTTCTCGTGGCTCGCCGCAGCGCCGGGAACTACTGTCGCGAGCATGGTCGAACACGATGCCCTCACCACCACCCGCGATGGCTACGACGCCGCCGCCTCCGCCTACGCGGACCTGTTCCGCGACTCGCTGCGTGACAGTCCCCTGGACCGCGCGATCCTGGGTGTCTTCGCCGAGGCCGTACGGGCGAGTGGGGACGCACAGGTGGCGGACCTGGGGTGCGGGCCCGGCCATGTCACCGCCCATCTGGATGAGCTGGGGCTCGCGGCGTTCGGGGTCGACGCCTCTCCCGCGATGATCGGGCTGGCTCGGCAGGCATATCCGGGCCTGCGGTTCGACACGGGCTCGATGGCCGCGCTGGACATCGCTGACGGCGCCCTGGGCGGCGTACTCTCCCGCTGGTCCGTCATCCACACTCCGCCGCCGGAACTCCCCGTCATCCTGGCGGAGTTCCATCGCGTACTGGCCCCTGGCGGCCACCTGCTGATCGGCTTCTCGGCCAGCGATTCCCCGTCGCATCCGACGCAGTCCTTCGATCACCAGGTCGCGCTCGCCTACCGTTGGTGGCCCGATCACCTCGCCGCGCTGCTGCGCGAGTCCGGGCTGGCCGAGGTGGCCCGGCTGATTCGCGCACCTCAGCCCACCGACCGGCGACAGTTCCAGGCGGTCCACCTGCTCGCCCGCAAGGGGTAGACGGGACCTCCTCGTCATCGCCCCAACGGCCGCCAACCGCCGCCAACCGCACGGTACTTGAAGAGCCATCGGGTCGATGTTAGCTTGTAACATGTTGGCCACTAACATCAGGAGCGCGATGGTCCGGCGTCGTCCCGACAGTGCTCGGTGGTGGGCCCTCAGTGTTCTCTGTCTCGCACTTCTGGTGGTGGGCCTGGACATCACGATCCTGAACGTCGCGCTGCCGACCATCTCCGGCTCCCTGGGGGCGAGCACGGCTCAGCTCCAGTGGATCGTGGACTCGTACACCCTCGCCTTCGCGGCCGTGATGCTGCCGGCCGGGGTCCTGGGTGACCGATACGGCCGCAAGAAGGTGCTGCTCCTCGGGCTGGGGACCTTCACCGTCGCCTCGGTGTGGTCCGCGCTGGCCGGGTCGTCCACCGAACTCATCGCGGCCCGCACTCTGCTGGGTGCCGGCGCCGCCGTCGTACTGCCGCTGACACTCGCGTTCGTGGCCGGCACCTTCGATGATCACGAACGCCCCAAGGCCATCGCGGTCATCACCACGGCCTTCGCCGCCGGGCTGCCACTCGGCCCCATCATCGGCGGCTTCCTGGTCCAGCACTTCTCCTGGGGATCGGTCTTCTGGATCAACGTCCCCGTGGTCGCGGTGGCCGTCGTGGCCGGGTGGATGCTGCTACGGGAATCCAGGAGCCCGGCACCCCCTCCGATCGATGTGGTCGGGCTGATGCTGGTCATCGCGAGTGTCGTGGCCCTGGTCTGGGGCTTCATCACCGCCCCGGAGGACGGCTGGGGGGCGACGGTCACCATCTGCCTGCTCGGCGGTTCGGTCGTCCTCCTCCTCGCCTTCCTCGGGTGGGAGGCACGCACCGGGAACCGCATCGTGGATCCGGCGCTGTTCCGCAAGCCCCGTTTCACCTGGGGCACCATCGCCGCCGTAGTCGTCTCCATCGCGTTGTTCGCCGTGCTGTTCGTCCTACCGCAGTTCCTGCAAGGGGTCTCCGGCAACGACGCCTTCGGCACAGGCATCCGGCTCGTCCCGCTCATGGGTGGCCTCATGGTGGCGGGCGCCCTCGCGGGCTTCGTCGACCGGAAGATCGGTACGAAGGTCACCGTGGTGGCAGGTCTCGTGCTGCTGGCCGCCGGCCTGGTACTCCTCTCCCAGATCGGGGCCGACAGCGGCTACGGCGTGATCGCGGTCGCGCTCGCCCTGTGCGGCCTCGGCGTGGGAGCCGCGATGGCGCCGGCGATGGAGGCGGTCACCGCGGAAGTGGGCGATGAGTCCGGAGCGGGCTCCGCCGTGGCCAACACGCTGCGGCAGGTCGGCGGCGCCCTGGCGGTGGCAGTGCTGGGAAGCATGCTGTCCATCGTGTACGCCGCCCGGCTCTCCGAAGCTTCGGACCGCCTGCCGGACGGGACGGTGGAGACAGCGAGCGAATCGGTGATGAACGCCGCCGCCATCGCTGACGAACTGGGCCCGGCGGGCCGGGCGTTGAGCACCGCCGCGGGAGATGCGTTCGCCGAGGCCATGTCCGGCGTCATGGTCAGCTGCGCCGTCGTGGTCCTGATCGGTGCGCTTCTCTGCGGCTTCTTTCTGCCCGCCAGGGCGGCCGGTGCCATCGGCGGAACGGCTGTGAAGGCTCGAACGGACGACTTCGCCGACGTGGAATGATCCGGGCCATGACAGGCTCAGAGAACCCGTCCGACTGGCGGGAGCGCAAGAAGGCAGCCACCCGTCGCACCCTGCGGAGCCACGCGATGCGCCTGTTCCTTGAGAAGGGATACGAGGCGACGAAAGTAGAGGAAATCGCTGCGGCGGCAGGAGTGTCCACGATGACCTTCTTCCGGTACTTCCCCACGAAGGAGCACGTGGCCGCGGAGGACGACTACGACTTCCTGATCACGCAGCTCGTCGAGGACGGTTCCGCGGATGAGCCGCTCGTACGCCGGATCCATCACGCTCTCCGGGGCGGGCTGGCGCAGATCTACTCGACTGACCGGCAGGCGCTGCTCGACCGCACCCGGCTCGTTCTGACGACACCGGCGCTCCAGGGGAGGATGTGGCAGAACCAGGCGATCACTCAGCAGCACATCGTCCACGCGCTTTCCCGGGAGGCCGAGGCGGAGGCCGCGAAGGATCCGCTGCGCATCAAAGTGCTCGTCGCCGCGAGTCTCGCCGTCGCCACGACCGCGATACTGGAATGGGCCGCGGCACCGACTGAGGTGGAGTTGCCCGATCTCATCGACACGGCGTTCGCAACTCTTGAGGCGGCGCAGCAACAGCCATGACCTCGGGGATTGATCGCGTCACTTCTGACGAGACCAAGAGCAGTTGCCGTACTTCGCTGCTGTGCAGCGCCGAAGAGCCCCTGCC
>NZ_JBSGUP010000184.1:0-12951 GCF_053607985.1 Streptomyces sp. NPDC055078 | reverse complement strand
GGACAGCCCCGGACCGGTGAGCCGCCACGGGCGCACCAATCCGGGGCATCTACGGGCCAGGTCGCGGGCTCAGGGAACCAGGACGAGCTTCGTGCCGGCCCCGCGTACCTGACGTTCCCAGGCCGCGCCGACATCGCTCAGCGGAACCGCCTCCGCGTCCACGGTGATCGTCCGCTCGCCGATCAGCCGCGTCAGCGTCAGATACGCGTCCTGGCGCACCGGCAGCGGGCACTGGAAGAGGGCGTAGCCCCGCAGGTCGACGGCCTTGGACCGCAGAACGGCCGCGGGCAGAGTCATCGCCGGATCGGCCATGTGCCCCAGCTGGATATGGCGGCAGCCGTGGGCGGCGGCCCCCAGCGCGGCCAGTGCGGGGGCGCCCCAGAGCGGATCGATGATCACGTCCGCGCCGCCGCCGGCCGCCTCGCGCAGTCGCCGGTCCAGGCCGTCACCGCCGATGTCGACCACGGCGTCGGCGCCGATATCGGTGAGCGCGGCGAGCTTCTCGCCGCCCAGGTCGGCGGCGACCACCCGCCCGGCGCCCTGCGCCCGCGCGGCCTGGACCGCGATCCGGCCCAGGGCGCCGGTGGCGCCGAGCACCAGCACGGTCTCGCCGGGGGCGAGCCCCGCCCGCCAGCTCAGCGCGGTCCACGCCGCCAGGCCGCTGTTGCCCACGGCCGCGGCGGAGACATCGTCGGCCGCCGGGTCCACCGCCAGCAGGGCGTCCCGGGGGACGAGGGTCTTCTCGCTCCAGGCGCCGTGCGGAGGGACCGTCACATCGAAGAACACCCGGCTGCCGTCCGCCAGCAGCCCGATGCCGTCGCCGCCGGGTACGAACGGCACCTCGGGCGGCTTCGCGTAGAACTTCCCGGAGGACATCAGCACGGTGAAGTGATTGACCCCGGCCGCGGTGACCTTGACCACCGCCTCGCCTTCCGCGGGCTCCGGATCGTCGAAATCGCCGTAGTGCGGGGGCTTTCCCAGTTCCGTGAGAACTGCTGCCTTCATGACCGTGTCGCCGCCTTTTCGTGAGAGGGGGTCGGCCACACCGGCTCCGGGCCGACCCGGTCCCGCGGGGGCGCGCTCCGGCCCCGGGGCGACCCGGTGGCTGGGCTTCCTGCCCGCTCCCCGCGGGGGCCACCGTCTTACCGCTCCATCCTAGCCAACCGGGAGATGAGATACGAATCTGACTCAAACTTTCGAAAGGATCTAGGGTTCCTCCGGTTGGGCGGCCCGGATCAGCTCTCAGCTCTCAGTTCTGGCAGGCGGCAGGCGGCAGGCAGCAGGCGCCGGGCGGCCGACGGCCGGTGATCCGGGAGCGGGGCATCCGCGTGGCGGAGGTGCCAGCTCGTACAGCGGGCCGGCACCTCCCGGGGTCAGCTCGCGTTCGCCTGCGACGGGCCGAAGAACTCGATCTCCGCGATGGCCACCTGCTTCTTCGCCGCGACCCCGTAGGCGGACTCGATGGTGAAGCGGACCGCGCTGACCTCGCCGACACGGAAGGCCCGCCGCTGGTCGCCCGCGCCCTGGTCGAGGGTGAGGGTACGGGTCGTCGTGGTCTTCCCGTCGGCCAGGGTGATGTGCGCCTTGATCCGGTGCGGGTGCGCCTGCTGGGAGATCTGGTCGGCCCGGCGCGAGACGCCCGGTGTGATGATCAGGTCCAGCAGCCGGGTCGGCCGGTCGAAGCGGGCCTCGATCCACTCGCCCTGGCCGGAGTGGGACACCCCGGGACCCCACCAGGTGTTGTTGATCTTGTCGAAGGCCGACTGGGGCTGGTGCCCCGGGTACGAGCGGGACGCGCTGAACCGGTCGGGGGCGACCGGCGCGCGTTTGGCGAAGTGGTCACGGGTCGCCTGGACCATCTGAGGGATGTTGACGGCCAGCGTGATCAGCAGAGCCAGCACGACGGCCCAGCCCAGCCAGCTCAGTACGCGGTCGAGGGTGCGGCGCGGCCGGGGGCGGTCGCCCGCCCACGGAGTCTCCTGGTGGCCGAGGCCCGGCAGCCGCCGCCACCAGGGCAGGCGCACCCGGGCGGGCCCCGGCCCGTCCCCGGTCATGGGCATCGCGCACCGGACGCAGTAGTGCCGGTCGGGCCGGTTGCGCGTGGCGCACCAGGGGCAGGGGGTCCCGCCGTCCGTACCGGGTTCCTCGCCGGGCGGCCGTACGGCCTGCGGGTGGCGGGGGGCCGGCCGCCCCGGCAGGACCGGGGCACCGGCCGATGGCGCCGGGGGGCCGGGCTCCGGGTCCGCGAGGGGGACCAGGAGGCGGCGGGCCCGTTCGCCGGCGTCCGTGTCCGGGGGAGCCGGTGCCGGTGTCGCGGGGGGCAGGGGTTCGGTCGGCGCGTTCGGGTCCACGTACGGGGCGTTCGGGTCCAAGTACGGATCCATGTACGGGGCCGTCTGCGGGTCCGTCTGCGGGTCCGTATGCCGGGCGGTGGCGGGCGGGGCTCCCGTGGCGGTGTCCCGGTGGGCGGCGGTGGCCGGGGCGTTCCCGCTCCCGTCGCCCGCACCGGTGAGCGCCGTGTCCCGGGAGGGGCCCGGGGCGTACGGCGAGGAGTCCGGAATCGCCGATGCCGCCGTACCCGTGTTCCGCCGGTTCCGCGCCCCCGGGGCCAGGCCCGCACCACCGCTCGGCCGGGAGAAGGCGTCCCAGCCGTCGCCGGCGCCGGCCGCGCCGGAGCCCGCGCCGGCGGACGGGGCCGCCGAGCCCTGACCTGCCCCGGAGTCCCGGCCCGGACCGCCGGACGCCGCGCCGTGCCGACGCGCCGGGGCGTCCCCGGAGCGAGCCCCGGGCGCCGCCGGAGCCGACCGGTCCGCCTGCCGGTCCGCCTGCCGGTTCGTCCAGCTCAGCACGGCCCCGCAGGAGTCGCAGAACGACTGGCCCACCTCCGCGCGGGTGCCGCACGCGGGGCAGTTCTCGGGGGTCGTCATGTCGTCGGGGTCCTTTCGGCGGCTTCGCCGGCGGTCACCTGGACCGTGTACGGCATATGGGCGGGTCGGGCGGCGGACACCAGAGCGTCCAGCCGGTGGTGGTCCGCGGGGGTGGGGTCGGGCAGCCGCAGCCGTACGTGCAGACGCGGGCGCGGTTCGCCGGGGACGGTGCCGAGCGGGCGGGCGCTCCAGTCCGCGGCCCCGCTCTCGGTGATCTCCGGCTCCGTGCCGAACGCGAGCCGCACCGCCTCGGCCAGCCCGCGCCGGGTCCCGCGGACCCGGTGCAGCCGCACGGCGGCGGCCACGGCGGCCCGCAGCAGCGGCTCGGGCTCGCTGCCGTCGGTCTCCGCGCCGACCCAGCCGCCCAGCCACCGGGCGAAGTCGAGCGGTGCGAGGGACGGCCGGAAATAGGTGTCGAGGCAGTCGAGCACCCCGTGGATCGGCGCGACCACCTCGTCGAGCCCGGCGACGAAACGCAGGGCGAGATCGTCGTCGGCGAACACGGCGGGCAGCATCGCGCCGATCGGCGCGGAGGAGCCGAGACCGTCGATGGAACCCCTCATGAGCGGCTCCCCGCCGGGCGGCCGGGGCATGCGAGCCCGGCAGGATCCATCAGAGCCGCCCCAGGGCGCCGGCGGTGAGCGGGCCACCCGGGGGCGCGGCTCCCGGCCGCGTGGTCGGGACCCATCAGGCACCGTCCCCGATCACCCGTACGCGATGGTCGAACGAGAACGCCAGCGACGGCGGCGACAGATCGATGCGGTCCGTCGCCTCGCCGCGTTTGCCGGTCAGCGGGTCGGCGGGGTGCAGGACCACCTCGTCGACCAGTTCCACGCCCGGGACGCGTTGCAGCACCGCGAACACCTCACCGGCCTGGACGGGCCGCCCGAACGGCCAGCCGGTGCCGTCCGTGCCGCCGGTGAGCGGGTCGAGATGCCGGTAGAGCGCGTCGTGGGCCTGCCGGCGCACCCGGTCGGCGTCGACGCCCCGGAAGGCGTGCACGGTGGCCACCACGGTGACGCCCTGGTAGTACGGCGGCCCGACGGCCAGCCTTGTGCCGATCAGCCGGCGCTCGTCCAGATAGCGGGTCACCCGGTCCAGCAGCGCGTCCCCGGGGACCAGTTGCTCGAAGCGGAGCCGGCCGCCGGGGTCCGGGACCGCCTGCGGCACCACCAGCACCCGTACCGCGTAGGCCCCGTGCTCGCCCTCGTCGCCCGGCAGGCAGGTGATGCGCGCGGTCTCGGGGGCGGCCCGGCGGGCCAGCTCCTCGTAGTCGCGCAGGGTCACCGCGCGGTCCTGGGCCCGCAGGGTGATCGGCGCCCGGACCTTGGCCTCCGCCACCGTCTCCCCGTCCACCCCGCCGCGCGCGGCCTCGCGGTTGACGACCTCGGAGACGTACGGAATAGAGGAGCGCAGGATCCGCACGGCGCCGCGTGCCACATTGCCCGCCCGGCCGCCGCCGGTGCGATAGCGGCGGGCGCGCACGGGCGAGCCCTTGGGGGCGACCGTGCCGTACTGGCGCAGGGTGCCGTCGGGTTCGCGTACGGCCGGTCCGAACTCGATGTCGCCGGTGGTGGCGTCGAGGGTGATATGGCGGTCGTACGGACCCGAGGCACCGAAGTGCGCCACGACCCGCCAGTCCTGCCAGCCGTCGTGCTCGGCGGTCTGGAGCAGCAGGGGCGGGTCGTCGCCGACCACGGGCGCGTGCGCGAGCCGCAGCCGCTGCCCCGGCAGCCCCGTGGACTCGCCGAGCGCCTCGTCGTACACCGTCTCGGCGTGCACCGCCCCGGTGGTGCCGCCGATCGTGAAGGCGTCGGCGGCCCGGATGGTGGGAGACGTGGTGTAGAAGGGCTGGCCGGGCAGCGGGTCGGTGACCCGGCAGCGGAGCCAGCCCGCCTCGTGGCCGGCGTTGCGGGACAGGACGTGTCCGCCCGGGATGTGCAGGACGATCTCGCCGGGGCGGTTGAGACCGCCGGTACCGTCCCGGTCCACCTCGCAGGGCCGCCAGCCGTCCGCCGTCCACGCCTCCCACACCAGCGGGGGCTGCCGCGGATCCACCCCGACGCCGTCCACCCTGCTGTCCAGGTCCAGGGCGACCGCGCAGTGCGGTACGGCCGACGTCAGGCCGAGCAGCAGGGAGTCGCCCGGGGCGGGCGACTCGGCGAAGCACAGCACATCCTTGCCCTCCTCGCCGAGATCGGGCGTCCGGTCCGCCACCGGTTCGCCCCGGTGGTGCACCAGCAGATGGCGCAGCGCGCACGGCACGACGGCCAGCGCCCGCTCGGTGGCGAAGACGACCGCCTCCTCGCCCTCCGTACGCAGGGTGGCGGCCTCCGTGCCGACCGGCACCGCCACCGGCTCCTCCTGCGGTGCCGACAGCCAGAAGGTCACATCCGTGCGGGCGGCCGACGGCGGGAAGAGGGAGATCCCGACGAGGTCCAGGAACGCCAGATGGTTCTTCTCCGGCACCCGGTTGAGCCGGTAGACGATCTGGTCGGCCATATGGGCGACCGTCTCGACCAGCGTCACCCCGGGATCGGACACATTGTGGTCCGTCCATTCGGGGGCGCGCTGCTGGATATAGCGCTTGGCGTCGTCGACGAACTGCTGGAAGCGCCGGTCGTCGAGGTTGGGGGAGGGCAGAGCCATCAGCGGTCGCTTTCGGGAGCCGGGCCGGTCGTACCAGCCGCGTCGGGGCTGTCCGGCTCGTCGTGGGACGGAATGACATAGAAGGGGAAGACGAGGCTGCGCGGGTTGTTGGTGCCACGGATCGCGTACCGGACGTCGATATAGAGGACGCTCTCGGCGGAACCCGCCGTGACCTGGACGTCGTCCACCTCGATACGCGGCTCCCAGCGGTCCAGGCTGACGTGCACCTCGTGCTGGATGCGGCCCGCGGTCTGCTCGTTGACCGGCGCGAACACCAGGTCGTGGATCGCGCAGCCGAAGTCGGGCCGCATCGGCCGCTCGCCCGGCGCGGTCGACAGGACCAGCCGGATCGCCTCCTCGACCTCCCGCTCCCCGCTGACCAGGGCGATCCCGCCCGTCGGCCCGATGCGCAGCGGGAACGACCAGCCGGACCCGACGAACTGCTCGGCCATCAGCCGCGTACCTGCCTTCCCGAGGAGTGGTCGTGCCGTGCGCGGGGGCTGTGCCGACGGGGCCGTCCGTGGGGGCTGTGCCGTACGTGCCGTCCGCGCGAGTTGTGCACTCCGTTCACACCGGCCGTCCACCGACGGTCACCAGGCCCATGAGCGGCACGGTGACGGCCCGGATGCCCACGCTGGCGACGGAGTTGATCTGTACGGCCGCGCCCGCGCTGAGCATCGCGCTGCCGAGCGCCTTCATGTTCAGGGCGCCCTTCGCGTCCAGCGACACCGCGCCCATCAGTGAGCTGACGTTCACCAGACCCCGCCCCTGGATGTCCAGGGTGCCGCCGCTCTTGATGGTCAGCCGGCGGCCCGCGCTCAGCGTGAGGTCGCCGCCGGCCTCCACCGACACCGACGTACCGCCCCTGATGGTGACCTTGCCCTTGCTGTCCACGGTGATCTCGGTTCTGGTGCGGTCCAGGTCGACGGTCAGCCTGCCGTTGCCGCTGGCGAGCCTGACCCCCTGTCTGCGGGCACCGGTCCGCTGGCTGAGCAGGTCCAGGCGGTTGCCCTGCCGGTCGGAGACGGTGTGCCGGGACGCCTGCTTCCGCAGCCCGTCGTGCAGGGGTACGTCGGGGACCGGGGTCGGCCGGTCCCTGCCGTTGTACAGCCCGCCGATGACGAACGGATGGTCCAGGGCGCCCCGGTCGAAACCGACCAGCACCTCGTCGCCGACGTCCATCGGGAACACCCCGCCGCCGCCCGTGCCACCCAGCTGCACGGTCCGCGTCCAGTCGCTGACATAGGTGTCGTCCAGCCACGGGAACTGGAGCTTCACCCGCCCCTGGCGCAGCGGATCCTGGACGTCGGTGACGAGCGCGTTGGCCACGCCCGGCAGCCGTGGAGCCGCTTCCCCGCCGCCGGACGCGAGCCCGTACAGCGAACGCCACTGCCGTCCGCTGACCGTCACCCACGCCTCGTAGTGCCTGCCGTCGCCGAAGACATGGCGTACGGAGGTGACGGTGTACTTGCCCTCGAAGGGCGCCCCCACGTCCGCGAGCGCGACCGGGACACCCGGCCGGAGCTTCGGGTTCCCGCGCGCGACGACCTCCAGTTCGGCGAACGAGGAGGTGACGTCGTCGGCGAGGGCGTTGGCGGCGAACCTCACCTCGTTCTGCCGGTCGTACGGTGTGTCCGTCCCGACCAGCTTGGCCGTCCCGAACTTCTTGGCCGCAGCGCCCGGGGTGGTGCCGATGCCGATGCCCGGGTGGGTGATCGCGGGCGCGGTGGCCGAGAGCCTCTTCTTCGTCGTGACGTCCCACCCGCGCGACTCGACCCGGCCGATCTGGTCGGCGGCGGTGACGGCGGCCCGCAGCCGCAGGATGTCGTGCCCGCCCTGGAGCACGAACGGGCTCTTGTCGCCATCGGTCCTCGGCGAGGGCGCCCCGGACGACGGCTTCGGCCGGACGAACCTGAACTTCCCCTTCGCGTCCACCGACATCACCATCTCGTTCTCGTCGGCGAGCCGCGCGAGGAAGTCCCAGTCGGTGACATTGGACTGGCTGATGAACTCGTACACCGTCTTCGTCGGCTCGACCATGCCGATCGGCACCCGCGCCTGCGCTGCCAGCCTGCGGGCGATGTCGGACGCGCTCTGGTTGCGGTAGGCGGCCACCTGCCGCCGGCGCAGCAGCCGGTGGCCGTAGTCGTAGCCGCGGATGACGGCGAAGGAACCGGTGCCGTCGTAGTCGGCCTCCAGCGCGGTGACCTCGCCCGTCAGCAGCGGATCGGCGGCACCCCGCCCGTCGGCCACCGGCGCGAGCACCACCTTGGTGCCGAAGGTGACGCCCAGCTTGCCGAGGATCAGCCGGTGCGGGTCACGGAAGGTGAGCCGGAACGCGGCCGGCACCCCGGCGCCCTGGTCGACCCAGCTGTCCACCAGGGCCCGGGCGTACGCGGGCGGCAGCCTGGCGCCGCCGATCCGCACATCGATGACGGCGGAGAACGTGGACTGCACCATCAGGCGCGCACCTCCTCGGCGGCGGGCAGCACCAGTTCGGCTCCCGGCGGCAGCCGCGCCGGGTCGTCGATGCCGTTGGCCTCGGCGATCGAGCGCCACGCGGTGGGGTCGCCGTACTCCCGCCAGGCCAGCGACGGCAGCGAGTCGCCCGCCACCACCCGGTGCACCCGCCGCGCGGTGAGCGCGCCGGACGTCGGGTTCTGCCCCTTCGTCTTGCTCGGGATCTCGTGCAACTGGAGCCGGCAGGTGGCGCGGATGGGGACGCCCGTCGTCCCGAAGAGCGCGTAGTCGACCTCCACGGAACCGACGTACGCCGTGAACCGGGCCGTCGAGAACGCCCCCCACTGGAAGACGACCCACGGCGGCGAAGGCTGTTTGGTGCCGATGCTCTTGGCCGTCACCTCGCAGCAGTCGAGCAGCGACTCCACCTTCTTCAGCACGGTGTTGCCGGTCGGCTGGTGGGAGGAGTCCAGAAAGATCTCCAGGCTCATCTCACGCGGCCGGGCACCCATGAACTCCGGCAGCGAACCGCTCCGTTCGATCTGCGCGGGGGTGGTCTTCCACTCGGCACGCCGGGACAGCGACAACTGCGCCGGATTGAAGTCGAAGGCGAACGTCTTGATGATCCCGCCCGGGGTCGTGCCCCCGCCGGTCGGGGGCTCGTGAATCGCGAGCGTGGCGCGAACGAGGCTCTTGCCCGCTCCCTTGCCTGCTTTCGCCATGTCTGCCGTACCCCCTTCAGGCCGTGAATCCGTGATGGGCGATCTCCAGGACCTCCGTCGCCACGGCCGGGCTCGCCGGGTCGAGCGTGGGCCCGGTCCAGCTGACCGGCAGCACATCGACAAGGCCCCAGCGGGCCACCTGGGATCCGTCCGCGCGCAGTGCCGCGATCTGCGCGGTGGGCCGCCTGATGCCGGTCTGCACGGACGAGATCCACCGGGCGACCTTGGCGGTGTCCGGGGTGAGCGGGCGGGTCAGCCGGATGGTGGAGTACGTGACGCGGGTGGGCAGCGCCCAGACGAAGCCGTTGTTGCCGCCCTCCTGGCGGTGCTCGATCTCCACCTGCGACGACAGCCCCTCGCATCCGTTGAAGAAGCCCAGGCTCTCGCCGTCGATGCTGAGGGTGAACCAGATGGTGGAGCCCGGGTCCTGGCGGGGCATCGCGCGGGGGCCTTTCTGTCGTGTCTGTCGTGCCCGGTCGGCGGGTCGGACGGGGGTCGGACCCGGGGCCGGGGCGGTGGCTTGTCGGTGGCTGGTCGGTGGCTGGGTGGACGCTGGTCGGTGGCTGGTCAGGGGCTGGTCAGGGGCGGGTCGGGGGCGGGAGCCGCGGATCAGTTGCGGGAGTCGCGGAGTCTGCCGACGCGTTCGCGGTCCAGCCGCAGTTCGGTGCGGATCAGCCGGGTGACCCGGCCGATGATCCGGTGCACCAGTTCGTCGAGCTGGAAGTCGGTGAGCTGCCGTGGGTCGAACGAGCCTCCCGGGACCGCTGGGTACTCGGGTGGCGGCGTCGAACTCGCGGACGGGGGCGGTGCGCCGGCCGGGGCGGGTGAGGGTACGGGGCCGGCCGGACGCACGGTCGGCGGCATGGCCGGAGGCATGGGCGGTGGGGCGGTACGGGTGCTGACGGCCGAGGACCCGCCGGGCGCCGGGCTCTGCTTCCCGGCGCGCTGGACGACGGGCCGGGCAGCGGCATCGCCCCGGGCGGCCGTCGGCGCGGGCCCCGGGAGCCGGGGCGGGACGAGCGGGGCCACGGGGAGGCGGGACCGGCCCGCCTGCGCGGTGGCCGGCGGCTTCCTGGGGTGAACGGCCGGGGTACGGACGGCTGACGGGGGCGCCGACGCCGGGGGCACGGGGGCGAACCGGGCAGCGCCCGGGGGCACGGTGGGACGCGCTGCCGCCGGCGGCGCGGCATCGGCGGGCACGGCCTGGACGGGAGCGCCGAGCACGGGCCGGTTCGGGACGGTGCCCCGGGCCGGGGCGAGCTGGACCGCGGGCACGGCCCGCGACGGGGCGGGCAGCCCCGGAACAGGGCGCGCGGGCGAACCGGGCGGCGCGGGACGCGCGGTGGGCGGGGTCGGCGCCTCCGTCGCGGCCGGCGGGTTCACAGCGGCGGCGGGCCGCGAGGCGATCGGCGCACCGAGACCCCGGCGGGCACCCGGGACTGGGACCGGGACCCGGAGCGGGAGCGGGAGCGGTGTGCCGGACGGGCCGCCGACCGGCCTCGCGGCCGGGCCCGGGGAGGCGGCGGCGGACGACGCGGGTCCGGCGGTCGCCCGGGAGGCATGACCCCGCGGGCGCTCGGGAGCGGAGTCGGCCACGGAGTCGGCTGCGCCCCGTACCGGCTCCGGCGCGGGGGCGGGTGCTGGGGGCCCTGGCCGGGGCGGTGCGGTTGCCTGGGTGTGGCCGGTCGCGGCGGTGGGCGCCGGGTGCGATGGTGCCGGCCGTCGTTGGACGGCGGGCGCGCTCGCGGTGGGTGCCGGGTGCGTGGCTCCAGGGCTGGTTCCGGGGGCGGGCGTTGGGGAGTCCGGTCGGGCCGGGGCGGGCGAAGGGCTCCCGGCGGCCGGGACGGCGGTGGGCCGGGGAGGGGGTGATCCCGGTCGTCGCTGGAGGGCGGGCGCGGAGCCGCCGGGCGCGGTGGCCGCCGGTCGGTGGGCCGTGCCGGGTACCGGACGTGCCGGGGGAGCGCCCGGCCCGGTGTCCGCACCGGGCTGTCGCGGTCCCGCCGCACCGGGGCCGGGCGCGACATCGCGCACGGGCGCGCTCGGTGCGGCCGGGCTGTCCCCGGGGGCGGTCGCGCCTCGCTCGGGGGCGCTCGCCGTACGTATCGGGTCGGTCGGATCCGTCGTGATGGGCGCTACCGGGCCGCCACTGCGCCCGATGTCCGGGCCCCGGCCCGGCCCGGCGACCGCCCGCTGCACAGGGGCGCCGCCGACCGCCGTACCTGACGCGCCGCCGCCCGCTCGCGGGGCCGTGGCAGCCGTACGGCCGCTGGGACCGTTGGGGCCGTTGGGGCCGGTTTCCCTGCCGGAGGTGTGTGCCGTGGTGCGGCTGTCCGGAGTGCCGCCGGGGGGAGCGGCGTCCGTACCGGATGTACGGCTGCCCGGAGCAGTGCCGGTGCCAGTGCCAGTGCCGGTGCCACTGCCGGAGGTGCGCGACGTGGAGCGGCTCACCGGAGTGCCGCCGGAGGGGGTCGCGTCCGTACCGGACGTGTCGCTGACCGAAGGAGCGCCGGTGGGACGGGTGTTCCCGCCGGATGTGCGCGGTGTGGAGGCGCCGCCCGGACCACCGCCGGGGCGCACTGCCCCGGCCGCGTCGGGTCGCGGTGCCGCGCGCTGTATCGGGCCGTCACCGCTGCCACCGGAGTCGGTGGGGACGCCACCGGTGGCGCGGTTCCGTACGGCGGCCCTCCGGGCGGCGCCCGGCCTGGTGCGCCGGCCGCCTTCCTGGCCACTGCCGGTGGGCGGAACGGCCGGTCCACTGTTGGTGGGTGGAACGGCCGGTGAGCCGACCGTGGGCGGAATGGCCGGTCCGGCCGCCCCCGTTGACGACGCCGACGGCCTGTCCGCCGTACCGGGCGGGTCGGGCGCCGACGTCGCCTCGGGCGGCCGGCCGCCGGGGAGGCCCGACGGCCGGCCTGGCACCGGCAGTGCCCGGCGTCGCACCATCGGCGGCACCGCCCGCGCCGTGGTCAGGGACTTTGGCCCTGACGACGGGCGTACCGGTGTGGGGGCCACCGGAGGAGCGGCGGCGTCGATGGACGACCGCGCGGGCACTGCCGGGGAACCGGGCCCGGTCGTGGCTGACCGGGCCGGGCCGGGGGCCGCCTCCGGCGCGGGTGCCGGTACCACCGACACCATCGGCGCGGACCCGGCCCCGCCGGTGAGCGGTGACCCGGCGGACGCCGAGGACGGCGACGACGCCGGGCCGCTCGCGCCCGCCCGCTGGACCGAGGGGGTGCGGCCGGGGGTGCCGCCCACCCCCGCCCGGGGGGACGAAGTGGCGGCTGTCGGCCCGCCCGTACGCACCGGTACGGACAGCGGGCCGCCATCCGTGGCCGAGCTTCCCGGCGCACGCGTGGCGGAACTTCCCGGCGCACGCGTGGCCGAGCTTCCCGGCGCACGCGTGGCGATCGCGCCCGCCCGCGCCGTGCCCATGGGACGTGCCGTACTCGCCGCACGCGTGGTACTCGCCGTGTGCGCCGCCCCCGCCGTACGCGACCCGCTTCGCCCGGCGGCCAAGGGCACGGCCGTCAGCCGGGGCCCGCCTCGGGTGCGCGGGAATCCCGGTGCGGCCAGCCGCTGCCCAGGGGCCTCCGGGGCGCTCTGCGGCAGCGCCCGGAGGGGCACCGCCTCGGCGCGCTGCACCGGCTGCGCCTGACCGGCCAGCGGCAGGGCGCCCGCCCGGCCTTCGAGACCTGGGACGGGCCCGCCGGTTGCCGCGTGCGGGGCGTCGCCGAGCACCGCGCTCGACCCACCGTCCAGGACGGCATGGGACGCCGGGCCCAGGAACGACGGGTTCTGCCAGGTCGGCAGCCGCCCGCCGAACCGGGCGTCCGCGACCACCGCCCGCGTCGACGCCGTGGCGCGCTGGATCGCCGGCAGCCCCCACCAGGAGGCCACCGCGACCGTGCCGCTGTCTGGCACCGTGCCACTGTCCGGCACCGTGCCACTGTCCGGCACCGTGCCACTGTCCGGCACCGTGCCACTGTCCGGCACCGTGCCGCTGTCGGGCACCGTGCCACCGTCCGGACCCGTCGCGCCGCCCGCCCGTGCGCCACTGTCGTGCGGCGTGGTCCCGCCCGCCCGCGTCCAGCACGATGACGCCGACCCCGAACGTCGCGTGCGCCTGCGGCGGTCGGTCCCCGCGCTGCCGGCTGGTGACCGCACCCGTACCCGTGCCCGTTCCGCTGCCCATC
>NZ_JBSGUP010000183.1:0-12953 GCF_053607985.1 Streptomyces sp. NPDC055078 | reverse complement strand
GTTCGGTGGTGCGCTGGGGCACGCCGAACCGGGCTCCCGCTCTGTGGACGTGATGGGCGGATCAGTGAGTGATGAGTTCTCCGGGCAGCCGGTCCGATGTCAGGAACTGGCGCTGCTGGGTATTGCCGGGGACGGTGCTGGCGAAGCGGTCGGCAAGGTCGGTGCGGGCGCGGACAGGGTGGGGCATATGGCGGCCGGTGGTGAATCCCAGCATCCGGGCGAAGGCCCGCCAGAGTCGGGCGTCAGGGCTGCGCCCGACAGCCGCATGGTGGGCTGCAAGCAGGTGGGCGGCGAGAGCGTCGCCGGCGCCGGCTGCGAATCTCCACCAGTACAGGGCGCTTTCACGCCGGTCCATCGTGTAGAGGAGACAGGCGAAGGTACGCGCGCCGGCCTGGTCGTAGTCGTCGGCGAAGTCTCTGAGCGTGTCGATGTCGTCGGAGCGCAGCACCGCCTCGCACAGTTTGCGGACGTGGTCGATCACCGCGGTCGGTGTGGTGGCCGGATCGGTGGCGATGATGGGGGTGGGGCGGCGGCGCAGGCTCCGGCGGATACGCGGCCGGGCCGGGGACAGGTGGTAGGTGCCGCGTCCGGGCGGGGGGGCCGCCGGAGACGCCGGGAGCCAGGCCCCTGTGGCTGCGGCGGGTGGGGGCACGTCATCGTCGCCGGTGGGGGCGGTCTGGACTCGGGGCGGGCGGGCTGCCTCCTGGGCGATCCGTACAGCGAGGCGGTGCATGAAGTCTGCTGTGTCGTGGTCGTCGAACTGGTTGCGCAGAATCTGCGCCTGGGAGCGCAGGATGTGTTCCAGCATCAGGAATCCTCTTTCCCCGCAGCGGGGAGGTCCATGAGGGCGTGCAGGTTCTTCAGGCCGAGGTGAACGTTGGTCTTGGCGGCTCCCTTCGTGATGCCCAGGCGGTCGGCGACTTCCCCGAAGCTGAGGTCGGCGAGGTAGCGCAGCCTGACGCAGTTCGCCTGTATGGGGGCACGCTGCTCAAGGTCGGCCAGGGCCCGTTCGAGAACGTCGTGGCCTCGCAGGATCAGCAGGTCGTCCACGGTGGGAACATCGGCGTAGGTGAGTTCCCCGCAGGACAGTTCCCGCCCTGCGATGCGGACCCGCCGCCGGTAGAAGTCGACGATCGACGTTTCAAGGATGCGGAATGCGAGGGCGATCGGGTTGGCGTGCGCGAGGATCCTCGGCCACTTCCGGTACATCACCATGGCCGCCTCCATCAGGACCTCGTCGGCGTCGTGGACATCCCGCAGCCGGGACCCGGCCACTCGCAGGAACTCTCGCTTGTGAGCTGCGAAGAACGCCTCGAAGTCGACGGGAAGCTCGGCCGGCTCGATCAGACCGGAATCCTGCTCGGACGAGTCATTCACAGGTCCCCCTGCGGGGATAGGTGACCGACACGTCCGGATGGCGTCCGAAAGGGCGCGCAGCCAGCGGCGGAACTGCCCGGAAGTTGGTGACACGCACTGCGGAGCGGCACTCCACGCGAGTCTGCGAGGCTACGCGAACCCCACGCCGTACGGCGTTGGCAAGGTCCGCTGCGGTCATCCGGTAGACGCTGATCAGCACCAGCGCGTACCAGGCCCATTGAGGCCCCACTGACTCCTCCTTTGCTTCAAGTGGCCCCCCGTTCCGCGTCATTGCGGCCCGGGCGAGAACGGTGCGTTCTCACCCCCTCACCGATACGGACCCCATGCCGAGTTAACTCTGAGGCATGCGTTCTCAACAGAACGCAATCATCCGGGAGTGACGCAGCGTGTGACCTGCACCCACTGATTGCTATGTGATGAGCATCACAATCTGGGGAAACGTTCCGCTTCTCGCAGCAATCCCCCCGCGCACCACCACCCTCAGCAGCGGCCTCACTCCGCTCCCAGGCCGGGCAGGGCCCCCTCTGCCACCGCGCACACTCCGGCGCGGACCGTCAACGTCCGGACCCTCGCCAGAATCCGATGGAATCCGGACACGCGCTCCGGGAACGGGGGGTAGCCGCCTGGCCGCAATCGGCATGGCGGGGATGCCACCGGGGACGCTGCTGAAGACGGCCTCGGACTCCGGGCAGTCCCTGGCGAGCAACAAGGTCCACAGCCTCGCGGGCACCGAGCACACGCGTGGCCGCAGACTGGCGACACACTCAACGGGCCCGGCAGGTCTGTCAGCAGCTCCTTCACGCTCGCCGACAGCCTTTGACATCAACCGTAACCCTGGCGCGTGACGCTGGCAGGGCGATGCCGTTCACGCGACGGCGGGAGGCTGTCCTGGAATGGATCATCCTGGCCTTCGCCCTGCATGCGGGAGACGACGAGCGGACTTCCTCCTGCGGGGCCCGCACCGCTGGCCTCCGCTCAGGACGGCAGGGGGCGGGGCGGTTCGAGCCGGCGGGCCACGTTCGGCCCCGTCGACTCTACGATGAGATGGTGACGGGAAATGTGGATGGCCGTGCCGCGTTCCAGGTGTTGGTGCTGCCGTACCGGGAGGCGACGGGGGAGCTGCTGTTCGCTCTGTTCCGACGGTCGGACGGGGCTTACTGGCAGGGGGTGGCCGGTGGAGGTGCGGCTGGTGAGTCTCCGGTGCAGGCAGCCCGGCGCGAGGCGGCCGAGGAGGCGGGGCTGGCCGGTGACAGCGAGTTCGTCGCCCTGGACGCGCGGGCGACGATCCCGGTGGTGCACGTCACCGGCGAGTTCACCTGGGGTCCTGACGTGCTGGTGATTCCGGAGTACACGTTCGGGGCCCGTGCCGGTACGCCAGAGCTGACGCTGTCCGACGAACACACCGAGTACGACTGGTTCGGCCTGGACGCGGCGTTGAAGGCAGTGCGGTGGGACTCCAACCGGTCCGCCCTGTGGGAACTCGACCATCGCCTGCGTCACGGCAAGGTACGGACCGCGTGAGCTAGTAGCCCGTTCATCCCCACGGTGAGCGCTGTCGCGGCGTCGTCGCCGGGCCGGGCTGCAGCTTCGGGTGTCCCCGCGCCGCACCGGTCCAGGCGGTGGTAGTGCGGACGGGAACGGGTCAGCAGCAGGCGGGCGGGTTCGTGAGGATCGTCGAGCAGCCCACCGGCGAGATATCCGCCGCGACTATCGCCCCGCTGCGGCCACTTCGCGTTTACCGGGCTCGGCTACGGGACTGCCGCTCGCCTCAACAGCAGCCCCCAGCCAAGCCGCCCTGCGTGCGATACCGGCACACAAGTGATCGCTCGGGCAATTCCCGCCTCAGGGGCGAGCGTTACTTCGACCTGCCCCCGCGCAGGGTACCGTCGGGTCGCAGGGCGGGGAAGGTACACAGGCGACACTCCTACCTGAAGGCAAGGAACTCCGAATCGCCGCGGATTCTGGAAGCCACGTGTCTTTCCACTTCACTCGGACTGTGTCTGCACTCAGAAAGACCCGTCTGCGGGGCGAAGTCTGAGATTCCAGCGTGCTCGAACGGACTCTCCCGGTCCGGCGAACATCCGGGGCCCACCGAGGCCCAAGGAAGCCCGGTCGGGACTTTTAGACCCAGCCCCCAATCCTCTACCTCGCCATGCCCATTCAAGGCATACGGCAGACATCATTCTTCCGGGTGCGGAGAGAAGGTTTCCACTGCGGTTGCCGTACATGTCCATCCCCTCGGACTCGATCGGGGACGGGCGTGGTGCCCACGGAAGGATCTGCGACAACGGTCGCCGAGGCCGGGCATCTGACGAGGCCAGGGCCAGGCTACGGAATATTACTCACCAGTTCCAGCCCCGCACGGGATCCGCCGCGCGTAACGGATCCGCCGCTCGCCATAGCCGTGGCCGCCCTCAGAGCACAAGAAAGGCAGCCGGAGCACTTGTCCCGCATCCTCAAGAACCCGATTCCACCTCGCGCATGACGGCCAATCAATTGAGGATTCCCTTCGAGTCCGGTGATCACCGAATGCAGCTTCGAGCATCGGGGCGCACAGAGTGAAAGGCGAGTGGCGTCCGTCTCAGTTGACGAACCGGAGAAGGGAACCCTAAGTTTCAGGACGTCCAGGAACTGAGATGACTGTGCGGAGATGAGGTGATCAGGTGGAGTCACAAGCTCCGCCTGTACGCTTGCCGCACCGCCAGACCGCGCCTTGCGGGCGCACCAAGGGGAGCTTGTGAGTGACGGATTTCCATCCCGGGCCGCCCCGTCGGTACTGCGTGTCATCAATTTTCCGCATCTCGGTCCTGAGGCCGGCACATAGCCAGACCGGCGCTTCTTCTGTCCCTGTGTATTTGACCAGGGGATAGCTCTGTCTGCCCATCGGGCGCTCCCCCGCAGAGCAGCGCATATTCCTGCCGCGGGGAATTCGTGTTCATCGACCGATCAGAGGAAACAGCAGATGTGGTGGCGAAAGCGCCTTCTGCCGAAGGCTTCCGCCCGGCGGGCCACTGAGCGTGGTCTGCACCGCCTGTTGCGGCAGGGGCTGCGCGATCTCGGCATCCAGCCGCCGCTCAGCGTCGAAGCGCTGAGCGCGGCCTTGGGCGACCAGCGGGGGCGTCCCATCGAACTCCAGGCCCGCGCACTGCCCGTACCGGGGCCATCCGGTCTCTGGGTCGAGACAGGACAGGTGGATGTGATTCTGTATCAGGAACAGACCACCCGGTTCCACCAGGACCACATCATCCTGCATGAACTGGGACACATCGTTCTGTCTGACAGATCCCGCCGACAGGGGAAGGCGCGGGACCGTCAAGATCCTGCGTCCATCTCTCAGTGCGCGGCCATGCTGGGGCTTGCTCCCGAGGCCGTCCGGCGCGTGCTGCGCCGGTGCGCGTACGACAGCGGGGAGGAGTGTGCGGTCGAACTGGCCGCGACGATCCTGCTGGAGTGGGACTCCGTGGTCGGCATCGCGCCCCCTTCACTGGCTGCGGATCCGGCCGTCCGCCGGGTCCAGAACGCACTCGGGGACCGCCGGGGATGGCCGTGAAGGTACTGATCCTCGTCTGCCTGCTGGAGGCCGGCGTGTGGAAGCTGTCCCAGTTCCTCAGGAATCCGCATGATGCGCCGCTGCGTTCCCTGACGCTGTGCCTGCTGAGCGGCGCGGCGGCGTACCCCCTGGCGCTGCCGGCGGGGGCCAGCGGCTTCGACACGGTCATCGGCGCCGGGGCTGCCAAGCTGGCGCAGCACCTGCTGCTTCTGGCGGCCGTGTACTTCCTGATGACGTTCTTCCTTCATTCCGTCACGGATGAGCGGGCAAGCGGTCGGGCCCGGCGGGAAGCCGTCGTCGTCCTTGCGGTGGCCGTCGTCCTCACCGTCTGCGCGGTCACCGCTCCCCTGCCGGAGTTCACTGGCATCTATTCCACGGTGGATTCACGGGTCCACCAGGTTGCGGGCTTCTACCTGGTGGCGGGCCTCTATATGACGTATGCCCTGGTTGTGGCGGGAGTGTGGGCCCGCCAGTTCGCCCGGATGTCGAGCCGGCCTCATGCGACCGGCCTGTGGATTGCCGCGTGGGGCATCACCGGTATCGCGCTTGCCTGTGCGGTCCGTGCTGTCTTCGTTGCCATCCGCTGGACGGGAGGCACCGTGGCGGAATCGCTCATGAACGGCGTCGAGTTGCTGCTCGCCGTGTCAGTCATCTGCTTCTTTCTCGGGATCACATATCTGCATTTGTGGTCGCGGCTCGCCGCCGGCCGTCTGTGGGTGCTCCGCCTGCGTGCATACCGCCGGCTCGAACCGCTGTGGCTGCTGCTGTCCGGCACCTACCCGGACACCGTGCTGAGACCCTCCGTGACGCGGTCGGGCCGGCTGCGTGCTCTGGGTGTTCATCGGCGGCACCATCGCCGGGTCGTCGAGATCCGTGACGGTCTCCTGCGTATCAGCCCCTATCTCCTCACCCTGTCCGACGACGCCGCCCCGGGCCCCGATGCCGGAGACCTGGCCCCACGGCTGCGGGCCGCCGCCGACCGGGCGAGCCGCGGCATCGCAGCCTCCGGTCAGGCCATTGCCCTGGCGATGCCGGCCAGTGACAGCCGTGACGACGACGCCCGGCAACTGGTGAAACTGGCCGACGCCCTCAGAGCTGATCAACGTCCGCAGGAACCACACACTCCGCGGCACCACTATCCCCGCCGAGTGCGACGGCACCACTATGCGCTTCTCCTGCAGGCGCACCCGGCCCAGTTCTGCTCCCGCGCAGTGAGGGTCGCCGCCGGCCGGAGCATCGGCGACCAGACGCAGCCTCGCCCCGCGGCGAGCGTTCGATCTCTGATCGCCGACACAGACTGACGACGCCTGAGCGCGGTGCACTGGCGTCACCGGCAGCACCGACAACCTCGTGTGCTACGGGCACCCCTGCCCGGACTGCGGCCACGTCATGAGCAGACCACCGGCCGGCCTCAACCAGACTCTCAATCGCGGCACCGCTGCCGGACGTGGCTTAGTTCTTCCCGTCACAGCCGGATGCGGTGCCGAACGGCTGCATCGAGCGCCCGTGCGGGGATGATCCCGGCCGCCTTGTCATAGCCCGGGACCACCGACTCCCCGGAAAACCCCGGCTGTGTGGTGCCGGGGCGGAACCACATCTGCCACCCGCCGTCCGTGCAGGACTGGCAGCCGCCGATGGCACTGTCCTGATGCGGGCGGGGCCCGCGCTCAGCGCTGAGTGCCGCTGCTGTCTCGTCGGGGACGTCCGGCGAGGTCGGCGACCACTTCGTTCACGATGGCGAGCAGTTCGGCGGAGAGGCCGTCTTCGCCCATCCCGCGGGCGGCGATCTGTCCGACATCGCCCCGGCGCTTCGACGCGAGCAGCTTGAGCCCTTCCGCCACCTGGCGTGTCACAGCGTCCTCCGATTGGAAGTACATCGGCTTGACCCCGAACAGGCTGGCAAGGCCGTCGAGGACGATCGGCGCTGCCTCGGTCACCGCTCCGGTGCGAAGGTCGCGGACATCCCGCTCGGTGACCACGGCGGCTCCGGCATGTTCGTTGACCGCCGTCGCGATCTCCGCGTCCGAGGGAGCGGGTTGAGCTGGGTAGGTGTTCTCCAGGACGAAGGTGATCTTCTCCGCCAGGGTTGACGGCACCTCCGGTTCCGCTGCGCGCGGTGTGTCCCCGAAAGACCGCTCCTGCGCAGCCCGCAACTTCTCCTCGCTCACACCGTAGGCGGCGGCCAGCAGGGCGACCGACTCATCGGACAACCGGCGGATCCCGCTTTCCGCCTTGCGGACGGAGCTGGGGGTCGAGGTCCCGGTGATTTGTGCGGTGGCCTTCTGGGAGTACCCGGCATCAGCGCGCAGGTCGGCCAAGTCCGGCTGCCCCTGGCGCGGGAACAGCGCGTCAAGCCTCTCGCCGACCAACTGCGCGAGCCTCGCGAGTTTCTCCGCCGGCGGCTTCGTCGCCGTGCTTTCCCATCGGGCGACCGCGGCCTCCTGAACGCCGACGGCCTCCGCGATCTGCCGTTGCGTCAGGTCCGCCGCCCGCCGTTTGGCGCGGAAGGCACGGCCGTCGAAGACGCGGTCGGGCATAGGGCGCTCCAGGAATTGCACGGTGCGGATACGGACACGGCAACACTTGATCAGGTCACCTTAAGAAGATACCTTTCATGGCGTGACTTCGCTGGCGGCGTCCGCAGAATGGGCACGCATCACTCTGCCCGTGCTGCGGTGAGTGCCAAGGCATATACGTCCAGACCGTATCAAGCCCGTGCCGGGGTCTTCTCCCTGGCCTGCCGAACGGAGAAGTGAGTGAGCGGCGCTCTCCCCACCCCCAGGCCCGCCCTGCCGAGGGCTGTGCCGGTTGCCCACACGCCGTGCCCGTTCATGGATTTCAGAGGTGTACAGCGGACTAGAGCTATGTATGGACTTCCGCGCGGGGTCTGTGGTGTGTTGCTGGCCCCCGGGTGAACGCCACCCGGCCCACAGCCGAGCCGTGACCGTACGACCACTGGGAGATCCGTCAGGCAACACCGACAACTGAGCGCAGACAGCGACGGCGCCGAGAGAGCTGGAAACTCTCCGACGCCGACCGCGATGGACCCTCCGCCCCGGCAAGGGCGGAATACGTCCCACCAGCACCGCACCGGCCCTTCTCACGGGGCACACCGGCGCGGCATCACTTCAAGAGGAGAGTGTCGCATGTCCACCCCCGCGCGCGAAAGGCCGAACGACCCGGCCCGCGCGACACCCGAACCTCCCGGCTACCAGCGGGCCCCCGGCGGGGGTGCTGGCTGATGGCACGCATACGCACCATCAAGCCGGAAGCATTCGAGTCGGAGGACCTCGCCTCCGTCAGCGTGACCGCGGTCCTGACCTTCATCGGCCTGCTGACCCTCTCGGATGACTCGGGGCGCTGTCGTGACCATCCGGCGATCATCGCGGGGCGGCTGTGGGCGCTGCGCCAGGAGCACACCCCGGCCCATGTCTCCCAGGATCTGGAGGAGCTGGCGGAAGCGGGGCTGATCTGCCGGTACACCGGCTGCGACGGGCGGACGTACCTCCACATCGTGACGTGGGAGCAGCACCAGAGGATCAACCGGCCCACCGACTCGCGTCTGCCGCGATGCCCCGGCCACCAGGGTGCCCGGAAGTGCGGGAAGTGCCAGGAAACGCGTTGCCCCGGCATTACGCCGGCTCAGCCCACCCGGGCGAGCCCCGGCCCCGTCTGCTGCGGGGCCTCCGTGAGCCTTCCCGGAGGGCTCCAACGCCCCGTCCCGGCCCCTTCGCCGCCGGACGCGGCCCCGGCGGACGGACCGCCCGCGCTGGAGCCGGCTTCGCCTCCGCCTTCCGGGGACCGCGAGCAGGACCCGATGGCACATCTCGGCGAAGCCACAGGTCAGGATGGTGCCGGCCCGGATCTGGACGCGGCTCCCGCACATCTCACGGAGGACTCACTGCCTGGATCTAGGATCTTGGATCCTGGATCTTCCCGTAGGGGGCGCGCGGCGCCCGCACTGGATGCGGCTCCCGCAGAGGTCTCGGCGAAGGGCCTGGTGGCCGAGTACGTGAAGGGCTGCGCCCAGCGCCCGCCGGGGGACGTCCTCGGCCTGCTGGGGCGAAAGGCCAAGGCCCTGCTGGCCGAGGGCTTCGAACCTGCTGACATCCGCGCGGCGATGGACCGGCTGCGGAACAGGGCACTGCATCCGAGCGTGTTGCCGAGCCTGGTGAACGAGGTCGTCAACCCGCCCGCCCTCGTCGGCGCGGGTGCTGTGAGCGCCTCCGGCGGGGCCCCTTGGGCCAGCACGGGAACGGGCCACCGGCCGTACTTCAACCCCGCCCCGCCGCCCGAGGGCGCCGTGTTCGGGAGGCCGCTGTGACCCGCACTCTCAGCCGGTCCGCCGAGCCGCAGCCCGCTGTGTCGGACCGGCTCCGGCAGCGTCTGGAAGCCCAGCTCGCCGCCCGCGGCATCACGCCCGGCTCCGGCCAGCCCCTGCCCGCCGACCCCGCGCCGCAGCCGCTCGCCGCACTGGCGGCGGCCCAGGCGCGGATCCCCGCCGACTACCGGAACGCGGTCGCCGACCACCCTGCCGTCGCCTCCTGGGTGCGCACCATCGCCGAGTCCGCGACCGCCCCCTACGCCGGAGACCGGCACGCCCACTACGGCCGGGCAGGACGCCGCGAGATCCGCAGCGGCCCGTCGCTGCTGCTGTGGGGCCCGACCGGCACCGGCAAAACGAGGCAGGCGTTCGGGGCGATCCGGTCCCTGACCGCCGCCGGGTGCGCGGTGCGCTGGCACGCCGCCAAAGCCGCCGACCTGTACGGCCGGATGCGCAGCCAGAACACGGACACCGAGGCGGTGCTCCGGCACGCGATGCGGGTGCCGCTGCTGGTCCTGGACGACCTCGGCGCCGCCAAGGCCACGGCGTGGAACGAGGAGATCACCTTCCGCCTGCTGGCCTGGCGCGGGGAGAACCATCTGCCCACGCTCGTGACCACCAACCTCCTCCCGCACGCCGCCGGATCGGATGCCCGGCACCTGCGGATTGCGGTCGGCGACCGGGTCCTGTCCCGCCTGTCCGGGATGTGCACGCCGGTCGAACTCACCGGCTCCGACCGCCGCTACAGCCACCGCTGACCCGCGCCCTCCCCCACCGCTTCTCCGGCGCGACGGCCGACGCCCGCGCCCCTTGCCCGCCCCGCAGACCGGCCATCACGCGACAACCCCTGGGTGACACGTGTCCCCGCCGGCCCCCTTGAGGCGTATCCGGAGACTCCCCTTGCGCTACATCACCACGATCGATGCCGCCCGCCCCGCGCTGCGCGGGATAGCCGACCACAGCTGGCACGCCCGCGCCCTCTGCCACGGCATGGCCCCCCGGGAAGCGGACCGGCTGTTCTTCCCCCGGCCGCGGGACCATAAGGCCATCGCCGCAGCCAAGTCCCTCTGCGGCCAATGCCCGGTGAAAAGGGACTGCTTCAACCACGCCCTCGGCAACGGCACCAAGGAGGGCATCTGGGGCGGCCTGACCGAGGCCGAACGCCGGGCCTGGCAGGCGAAGATCAGCGAACGCCTCGACTATGCCCGGGTCCGTGCAGCGTTCCTCGGCCGGGACGTCCACCTCTCCGCCGCGGAGCGCGAGGCCGTCACCCGCCACGCCCACGTCCGCGGCTGGAGCCCGGAACGCCTCGCCTACACCCTCCGTCTCGATCTCGACTACGCCCGCGACCTGATGCGCGAGGCCGCCCACGCCGTCGAGGACCGCGACCGGTACTGGGACCTCTACGGCACCACCGAGAACCAGCCCCAGGACCAGGACGAGAACGGGGACAGGGACGACGCTGCCCCCATCGAAGCCGAGGACGACGAGGAACCCGGGGGCACGAAGGACACCCCGCCCGTGTCCGCACCGGTCCCCGGCCACGTCCACACCCACGCCCTGATCGCCGCACTCGGAAGGGCCGCATGACCCCCCGCACCACCGCACCGCCACCTGCCGGCCCCTGGGACCGTCTCGCCATCCGCGCCCCCGTCACCGCCGACTGCGCGCTGTCGTACGACGCGTCGCAGCAGACGGCCGTCGCTCTCCACCTCCGCGGCCCGCTGCGCTACCTCTTCCCTCTGCTGATCGACGGGTCCATCGGCTGCGGCGCCCCCGCCCTCGACGCCCTCCCCCGGAAGGCCCGCAGGGAACGGCTGTACGCCTGGCCCCTGTGCAGCGCGGCCACCGTCCTCAGCGTCCTGCTGGCGGTCCGCCTGACCCAGCAGCCCAATGGCGAGGGCGGGCCGCGCCTGAACGGCCTGGGCGCGGCTGCCCTGTCCGCCCGTCCGCCGCTCGCCCTCGCCGACTCCGCTCTGCTGCTGGTGCTCCTGACAGCGCGCTCCGGCAACCCGGGCCCCGGGGCGGGCCCAGACGACACCGGGGCGGCCATGGCGAAGGGCGGGCAGTGATGTCCCATCAGTCGGCTGAGCGGTACGCCCTTGTCGCAGCGGGAGTGATGATCGTCGCCTTGACCGCCGGCGGGTTCTGGCTCTCCTATGCCCACCTCGCCGAGGTCGCCGGACAGCACGGACTGGGCGATTCGCCTGTCCGCCAGTGGGCCTGGCCCGCCAGTCTCGACGCCGCCATCATCGCCGGCGAACTCCTCATGCTCCGCGCCGGTTTCCGCAAGACGGTCGACTGGTGGGCCGTCACCCTGACCTCGAGCGGATCGGTCGGGTCGATCGCCCTCAACATCGCCGGGGTCAGCAGCACCCAGCATGCCGGGGCCGTACCGGTCCTGGACTACGTGGTCGCCGCCGTACCCCCGACCGCCGCACTCGTCGCCTTCGGCGTCCTCATGCGCCAGATCCACCAACTCGTCACCACCCCCTCACCCACGGCCACCGGACACCAGCCCGCAGCGGGGGCCTGCATCACTCACGACGCCGTCCCGCGGCCGGGCACCGCCGAGGCGCAGACGCTGCCGCTCGCCCAGACCAACGCGGACACCGGCACCGGACCAGAACCCGACCTCGGCGCGGCGGACCAGACCGCCGACACCCCCGCGAACCAGGGCGGCACCGGGACCAGCACCACGGACCAGACCGTCCCGGTCCACCGGACCGATACCACGGACCACGCCGCTGCGGACCACACCGACCTCGGCGGTCCGACCCGGGGCGGTGGCACCGGGACGAGCGCCGAGGCGGACCAGACCCTCGCCGCCCCCCGGACCAACGCCGCGGACCACGCGGCTGCGGACCAGGCCACCAATGACACGCGGACCAGTATTTCCGCAGGTCGCACGGTTACAGCGGCAGCGGACCACGACCGGACCGCCGAGGCCCATGCACCTGGCGCGGCAGCAGGCAGCGACACGGACCAGACCGGACCACCTGCGGACCAGCGCTCCGGTCCGGCGGACGAGCGGACCAACCCGCCAGCGGGCCTGCAGACCGGAGCAGCGGATCACGCCGCTGCGGACCAAGTGGTCACCGCCCGGTCCACGGACCCGGTCCGCCAGCAGATCCCGGACCAGACCAACGCGACAGCGGACCACCCGCGGACCACGACGGCGGACCAGAACGCGACGGCCGAGGACGAGCCGATGCCGATGGAACAGCTCGTCGAGATCGCCCGCAACGCAGCCCTGGCGGAAGGGCGGATGACCCGACGGGTCCTGCGCCCCTACCTGCGGGCGCAGGACATCCAGATCAGCAACGAGCGCTTCAGCACCCTCCAGACCCTCCTCCAGCAGGACCCGGCACTCGCCCACCTGCCCCGGCCTCCCCGAAAGGCCCGATGACCCCGATGAAGACCTGCCACCGCTTCACCCGTATCAAGACCGGCTACGAGCAGGACATCCAGTACCTGCGCAGCCACTCCGAGCGCCACCAGGGCAAGCCGTCGGCGAAGGTCAGCGCGAAGCACGCTCTGGGCGCGAAGCGGGCCATGGCCCGCGCCCTGAGCCGCCACTACGAACGCTGCCCCGAATGCGGCTGAACCCCGCATAACGCACCACTTCCTGCCCGAGGTGGTGTCCCGGCCGTCGCCGGGGCACCACCCCAGTCCCCGGTGTCGCTGCTGCTCGACGGGCTG
>NZ_JBSGUP010000182.1:0-12953 GCF_053607985.1 Streptomyces sp. NPDC055078 | reverse complement strand
CTCGAACGCCGCACCCGCCGCCGGGATGCCGCAGTAGACGGCGGTCTGGAGCAGCACCTCCTTGATCTCGACGGGTGTGAGTCCGTTGCGCAGGGCCGCCTCTTCCACCTGTCCCCCGCCGCTGTCGACCTCTACGCGGTGGGCGTCCATTGGGCCCTCGGCGACGCCGGCGCGGCACTGCAAGCAGGACGCGGACTCCGACCCGAACTGTTCCCCACCCCGGAGCGCAAGAGCCGGATGCACACCGACCTCGCCCGCGCCTGGTGGCAGTGGGGCAAACCAGAACAGACCACGCGCGAACTGCTGGCCGCGATGCGGGTCAGCCCCGCGGAAGTACGCGACCGGCCCGCGATCCGCGAGATCGTCAGCTCACTCGCCTCCCGGCACCCGCACACCACCGGCGTCCGCGAACTGACGTCCGCCGTCGCCCGCTGAACTACCCGCCGGGGCCGAGCCTGCTGACCCCCGGCGGTCGGCCGGAGGTCAGCCTCACTGGTACGTCAGAGCGCGGCGGACCCGCTGCCCTTGACTCCCCCGATGAACGTGGACCACGCGGAGGCCCCGAAGGTCAGGGCCGGAGCGTGGGGGACCTTGCTGTCGCGGACCGGGACGACGCCATGCATACGCGCGGGTATCGGCGCCCACTCCACGCAGTTGCCCCCTTCCCCGTCGCTGTAGCTGGACTTCACCCAGTGGGCGGAACCGTACCGAGTCACAGAGCCTCCACACCCTTGACCTGCTCAATGAACGTGGACCACGCGGAGGCCCCGATGGTCAGGGATGGGGCGTGCGGAACCTTGCTGTCACGGACCGGAACCACGCCATGGGCGTGCGCGTGTATCGGGGACCACTCAACGCAGTTGGCCCCTTCCTGATTGCTGTAGCTGGACTTCACCCAGCGGACGTAACCACTCGGAGTCACAGTGCCTCCATGGCCTTGAGAATCAACTGTGCAGACGCGTCAGGCGAGAGCGCTGATGCAGTAAGCACATCGTAGGACCGGGTCAGCTTCCTCACTGCCCCTTGGTCTTCGATGATCGCGCTCGACTGGATGCCCTCCGTGTACACAACCACCGCTCCGGCCTGGAGCGTCAGGATGGAGAGCGGACCATCCATCAGGCTGTGACAACCGGCGGTCAGCGGTAGCACCTGCACCACGCTCGTGTAGCGCGCACCATGCGCCAGCAACGCGGCCAACTGCTCCCGCATTACGTCTGAGCCCCCGATAACGCGCCTGATCACCGACTCGCAGACGACGGCGGAAAAGTCTGGCGGCACCTTCCGTTGGAACAGTTCCTGCCGGGAAATCCGAGCCCTTACCAGTGCAGAGATCTCCTCGTCACTGGCCCTGGGGTCGCCCGTACGGAAGAGCGAACGGGCATACGCCGCAGTCTGGAGCAGGCCCGGCACCACGGATTGAGACCACTCAGCGATCTCAACAGCGTCTGGCTCCAGCTTCATTCGCCGCCGAGAGTACACCGGGTAGCCCTCGGATCGAATTCTCTCGTACAGATCCTTGAACTTTCCGTCCGTCTCGAAGATCTGATCGAATACCTCCGGCAGGTTCTCCGGGATCGGGGTGTCTCCGCCCTCGATGCGCGAAATGGTCGAGCCAGAGGTTCGCGCGTCCCGTGCCAACTGCGCCTGCGTCAGCTTCCCCGCCGGCCTTAACTCCCGCGCGTCCCGCAGAGCCTCGGCGAACTCCCGTCGAGGATCGCCCACTTCGCTACGCCGATCTCCGTCACCCTCGTGCCGCACTGTCATACCGAACTCCTTTCACCACGGCGCTGCAAACCAGCGCCGACTCCTCGAAGGACACAGGTCAGACGCCTGCGCATATGCCAGCTTCGCCAACCCGCAGGTTGGACGACGGATTGCTTCCCAACGCACCACCCCCTGCCGCACTCTGAACGCCCCCACTCCCCCGGAGCAGAAAGGAGCCCCCCACCATGCCGTACAACCCATCCGCACAGACTTCCGACGAGGACGAGCTGAAGGCACTCATACGAGTCGGCGGCTTCTGGCCCCTTGTCCCGGAGTGGGTGCCGTGCGATGGCTTCGCGGGCCCGACTCCGGACTTTCTCAAGGTTATTGCGGAAGGACTCCGGAGGGAGGGCGAATGAGAAATTCAAAGAACGCCGGGGAGTGGCCATACGGACCGGCCCCGGGTGAAGTTGTCAGGGACGCCGCAAAGAAAAGCGTGGGCCGGGTGATGGGACACCTTGCGGGGCGCATCCAACTGCGCCCGCTCAATGGCGGAGTGGAATGGGACGCTTTTCCGGAGGATTTGACTCCGGCCGCGCAGTCGGACGCACTCAGCCAAGCCGTTGCCGAGGCGAACGCACAGAGCCGCCGGAGGGTATGAGATGCGAACCCTGCTGAAGCAGAACTGCGAGCGTCACATCTGCGCGGCGACGGCCACGCTCCCGCTGCAACTGATCGTGCTCGTCCTCGACATCTCCCCCGGCGAGCCCGGCCACCCGCTGGAAGTGGTGACCGGCCTGCGGTGCTCGCTGGAAAAGCATTCGGCCGGTCTGCATTTCGACCTCGTGCGGGAGCTGAACGATGCCCGTCAGGGCGAGGTGTGGGTGCGCTGGGCGGAGGGCCAGGTGCCCGAGTGTGTCGCGGTGCTGCCGGACTGTCCCGACGACAACGGTGAGGAAGGCGCGGCGAACGAGGCGTGCACGCTCTTCCGGGACCATCCCGGCGGGCACAGCTTCGAGTATTCGGACCCTGAGTACGACGCGGTCCGCGCGAGCCCCGATTACGACCAGCTAACGGCGGAGATCAACGATCGGCTCAAGGAGGAGATTCCGGAGAACGAGTGCGGCTCCTAGCTACTAGGTGCTGCGCATCAGAAGTCCTCCTCGGTAACGGGTCCGACAGTACGACCGCCGAACGCCGCAGAACCCATCGCGGCGCGCGGAATCCCCTCAGATCTCCCGCGTCCGCACCGGTCAGTGCGGGGGCATCCCGGAGTCCCGCACGCTCCCGGTCGCCCCGGCGCGGGCGTCCGGGGCCGGATCGCCGTCCGCGTGGAACACCACGTGCGGGCCGTGCTCGGCACGCCACTGATGGAACCGGCTGAGCATTTCGGGGAAATAGGCCAGGAGGTAGGCGTGGAAGTTCCGCAGCTCAAGGATGCGGACTCTGGCCACGTCGGGGAGGTCCGGGTCGGCGAGTCGCTCGTCGAGGACCGTCACCAGCCGGGACATGCCCTTGGCGTTCTCCGAGTAGACGTCCGCCCAACTGGCCGAGCGCAGACTGAACTCGTCCCGCCGGGTCTCGGGGGACACCGTACGTTCGACCATGTTCAGGCCGAGCAGCAGTCTTCCCATGCTGGAGACGGTCACCGAGCTGGCGCCCATGCGGGCCGCGAGTTCCTTGGTGGAGAGCCGGGGCTCCTCCGCGAGCAGGAGTGTGCCCAGCATCCTGCCCGCCATCGGCGGCAATCCGCTGAGGAGGAGCGAGCCCACCTCGTCCGCGAACCGCATGTGCGACTCCGCCTGCGACTGCGCCTGTCGATCCTCCCGAGTCATGGCAGAAGTGTATCCCGATCCGTTGTTCAGTAAAGACTAAAAGACACAATGTCTTGACACTGCGACTCATGCAATCAAATACTCGACGCATCGCACGTCAACAGCGGGAGCAGGTCATGACTGAACAGAACCACCGGGCGGAACTGGAGACGCTGGCCGAGGAGTACTTCGCCGGGGAGATGGCGTTCGATCCCTTCGCCGCACCCCTCATGGGTGTCGCCGGCCACTCCCACCAGGTGCCCGACCTCTCGCGGGAGGCGGGCGACAGGCATCGGTCCGAGTTGATCGCGCTGGGGACGCGGCTGGCCGCCGTGTCCCGGGAAGAGCTGACGGGCGAGGACCGGATCACCCACGGTGTGCTGAGCAGCCTCATCGACGCCGGGGCGAGCGAGCTTGAGCACGGGCTCAACGACTTCGCGGTCTCCGCCAGCATCACGGCCGCCCAGAACGCCGCCTTCCAGGCACTCGCCATGACCCCTGTGGACGAGGACGGCACGCCGGACTACCTGGAGCGGCTGGCCGCGCTGCCCGGGTACTTCGAGGGGGCCCTGCGATGTACCCAGGAGGCGGTCGCGGAGGGCCGCCGGCCGCTGCGCAGCGGAGTGGAGAGTGCGCTGGCGCAGTTGGACGGCCATCTCGCCGTCGATCTCGACGCCGACGCGATGGTGCGGACGCTGAAGGACATGCCGGGCGAGGAGAAGGCCCGCGCGGTGGTACGGGATGTGGTGCGGCCGGCCGTCCTGCGGTACCGCGAGGGGCTCGCCCTGCTCGCCGACGGCGCCCGGCCGGACTCCGAGGCCGGTGTGTGTCATGTGCGCGGTGGGACCGAGGCGTACGCCGATGCCGTCGGCCGGCACACCCGGCCCGGTCTGAGCCCGGACGAGGTCCACCGGATCGGTATTGAGACGGTGGCGGCGCTGCGGGAGGAGTTCGCCGAACTGGGCGGAAGGGCGCTCGGCACCGGCACCGCCGATGAGGCGCTGGCCGCCCTGCGGGAGGACCCGGCGCTGCGGTTCGCCCGCTCGGAGGAGATCGTCGGGCTGGTCGAGGAGGCGCTGTACCGTGCGCGCCGGGCCGTTCCCGGCTGGTTCCGTACGTACGACATCACCGACTGCGTGACCCGGGAGATCGGTGCGCTGGAGGCGGAGACCGCGCCTCTGGCGTACTACCAGCCCCCCATGGGGCCAGGGCTGCCGGGTACGCACTGGATCAACACGATTCGCCCGGAGACCCGGTTCCGGTACGAGTACGAGGCGCTCGCCTTCCACGAGAGCATCCCCGGCCACCATCTCCAGATCGCCCTCGCCCAGACCCTGACCGGGCTGCCGGAGTTCCGCCGGAAGTCGGCCGGGCAGATGACGGCGCATCTGGAGGGGTGGGGGCTCTACACGGAGCGGCTGGCCGATGAGATGGGTCTCTACAGTTCGGACCTCGCCCGGTTCGGGATGCTGTCGCTGGACGCCGTCCGGGCCTGCCGGCTCGTGGTGGACACCGGGTTGCACCACCTCGGCTGGTCGCGCGAGAAGGCCGTCACGTACATGCGGGACAACACCGCCACCACCGAGGCCAACGTCCGCAACGAGATCGACCGCTACATCGCCTGGCCGGGGCAGGCCACCGCGTACATGATCGGCCGCCGGGAGATCCTCCGGCAGCGGGAGCGTGCCCGCACCGCGCTCGGCGACCGCTTCGACATCAAGGACTTCCACCACGAGGTCATCGGACACGGAGCCGTACCGCTCGGCGTACTCGACGAACTGATCATCGACTGGATCACCTCTGTCCGAGGCTGATCACCGACCGGATCGCCTCCGCCGGAGTACGGGGCTCCGCAACCGGCAGCACCCAGGCCACCCCGCAGTACCAAGGAGCGTTGCCGCCGTTCGTCATACTCACCCTCGGAGACCCGGAGTACTCATGTCCGAGACAGCCGCACCACCCAGCAGCACCGCGTCACCGAAGTCAGGCACCGTCGTCGTCGCCCTCACGGCCGTCATCGTGGTCGTCACCGGGCTGCTGGACTCCATGCTGTTTCCCGCGCTGCCCGTCATCCAGTCCGATCTCGGGCTCACCACGGCCGAAGGTGCCCTGCTGCTCAGCTCCATCACCATCACGGCGTCGCTGGCGATCCCGCTGGTGGGTTCCCTGGCCGACCGCTACGGCGGCCGTCGCATGATGCTGGTCGTGGGCGCCGCCGGAGTGATCGGGGCGACCCTGTCCGCGATGACCCAGTCCTTTCCGTTTCTGGTCGCCGCGCTGGCGATCCAGGGCATCGGCACCGCCGTCCTGCCGCTGGGCTTTGTCATCGTGCGGGAGCACTTCCCCGAGCAGAAACGTTCATTCGGTGTCGGACTGCTGGTCGGACTGCTCGCCCTCGGCGGTGGTCTGGGCATGGTGCTCTCCGGGCCCATCGCCGAGAACCTGTCCTGGCGGTGGATCTTCGGCCTGCCCGCCATCGTCATCTCGGTGACCACCCTGCTGGTCTACTGGCTCATGCCCCGTACCGCCCCGGCGCCGGAGAGCACGGGCCCGGCCAACGCGGCCTCGGGCGGCGCGGCCTCGGCCAGCGCGGGCCCGGACGCGGCCTCCGGCGGGATCGACTGGAGCGGCGCCGTACTGCTCGCGGGCACCCTGTTCTGTCTGACGTTCGCGCTGTCGAAGGTGCCCGAGTGGGGCTGGACGTCACCGCTCATCCTGGGGATGCTCGCCGCCGTCCCGGTCCTCGCGACGCTGTGGGTACGGACCGAACTCCGCGTCGAGAACCCCATCGTCGATGTGACCTTCCTCCGGCGTCCGGCGGTGCTCAGCGGCACGCTGGCCGCCATGGTGCTCGGACTGGGCTACTCGGTGGCGGCGCTGTCCGTCCCCCAGATCGTCCTCGCCCCCAGGGAGACCGGCTACGGGCTCGGCGGCACGGTCACCGACACCGGCCTCTACATGCTTCCCGGGGCCGTCGTCGCCGTACTGGTCGGGCCACTGACCGGTGTGCTCTGCCGCCGCTTCGGCTCCCGTACGACGCTGGCCGTCGGACTCGCGATCGCGGCAGCCGGCATGGTCTACGGGGCCTACCGGCACAGCGAACCCTGGCATCTGATCCTGATCTTCGGCATCCTCGGCATCGGCGGGGCCGTCGCAGGCACCGCGCTCTACAACGGAACCCTGGATTCCGTGGAGGCCAAGGACACCGGCGCGGCCACCGGCATCAACATGATCGCCCGGGCCGTCGGTGCCCCCCTCGGCCTCCAGATCGCCGCGGCGGTCATCTCGCACTCCGCCGTAGGGGCGCCGATCCCGATGCCCATCGACGAGGGCTACACCAACACCTTCCTGGTCGGAGGGGCCATCACCGCGCTCGCCATCGCGTTCGCCTGGCGCGTGCCCGGCCGCCGGGCGGGCAGCGCGGCCCGGCCCACCACCGAGCCGGCCCCCACCGTCCCCGCCTGACCCGGGCCCTGGCCCTGGTTCGTACCCGGGCCCTGTCATTGGTCCGCAGCCGGGCCGCCCTGGTCCGCACCCGGACCGGTCCCACTCCGGCCGCCTGTTCCCGAACCGGCCCCGGTCAGTCACCCGTGCCCGAACCTGCCCCGCTCCCCCCTGATGTCCACCCGTACCGACGCTGAACACCTCACGAGGAGAAAGCATGACCACCACCGAGACACCCGCGCTCGCCACCCGGCTGCTGGACGCGGTCGCGGCCGGCCACGAAGGAGCGGTCGAAGCGCTCACCGACGCCCTGACCAAGGCGGGCGGACCGCTGTGCGACCCGCTCCCCGACGGCGGCTACCTCGTCACCTTCGTCTGGATCGGCCCGGCCGAACAGGTCGCGATCACCTGTCAGCTCACCGTTGACGACATGAGCCGGGCGGCGCAGATGGAGAGGGTCCCGGGCACCGACGTCTGGCACTTCTCGGTTCCGGTCACCGACGACCGGATCTCCGTGCTGTATGCCTTCGCCGTCGACGACCCGAACAGCCTGGTGCCGATGAATGAGCTGATGCAGATCATTCAGGAAGAGAACGGGATGCTCGAATTCGCGCTCCAGCGGGACCGCTGTACGCGCACCGACCCGTTCAACCCCGACCTCGTCACCGCCGACAGCATCCACATGGGCCCCGAGTTCAATCAGGACGCCAAGGACGCCGTGCTCACCCTGCCCGGCGCGAGCACCGACACCTGGTTCGGCCCCAGCCGCACCTCCGGCACCCTCACCGAACACCAGGTGCGTTCCAAGGTCTTCGGCGATGAGCGGACCGTCACCGTCTACACGCCCGCCGGATACGACCGAGCCCGGGGCAGCTACCCCCTGGTGTTCCTCCTCGACGGCGAGTACCAGGTGGAGAACTACCCGGTCATCCTCGACAACCTCATTGAGGGCGGAGCGATCCCGCCGGCCGTCGCCGCCTTCGTCCACAACAAGACCGCCATGTCCCGCATGGTGGAGATGTGCTGCAACCTCGATATCGCGACCCACTACGCCGATGAACTCGTGCCCTGGCTGCGCTCCGAGTTCGGCGCGGGCGAGGACCCGGCCCGTACGGTCACCACCGGAGCCAGCTACGGCGGCCTCGGCTCCGCATGGATCGCCCACACCAGGCCGGACGCCGTCGGCCGGGTGCTCTCCCTCTCCGGCTCCCACTGGTGGGGCCAGGAGGACGGCTTCGGCGCCAGGGACGGCGCGCACTCCATGGGCAACGACAGTGAGCCCGAGTGGCTGACCCGGCAGATCGCCGCCGACCCCGTGACCCCCACCCGCTACTGGGTGACCGCCGGAACACTGGAGATCCAGCCCCTGCCCTTCGGCATCACGCTGCTGGCTGCCAGCAGGCATCTGCGGGACGTCCTGACCGCCAAGGGCTACGAGGTCGGATACGAGGAGTTCCCCGGCGCCCACGAGCACGCGGGCTGGCGGCGTGCCTTCGCCAACGGTCTGCGGTACCTCCTGGGCGACGCGGACAAGGGGGATAGCGGGAAGTCCTGAAAAGAAAAGGGCGGGAAATGCCCCCGTGGCTACCATGACCGCATGGTGTCCACCGACCGGTTTCTCGCCTTCGCGGCCATGTCATTCCTGTTGATCATAATTCCCGGCCCCAGCGTCCTGTTTGTGATCGGACGGGCGCTGGCGCAGGGTCGCCGGGCCGCCCTCACCACGGTCGTGGGGAATACGCTCGGGGCCTACGTACTGGTCGTGGCGGTGGCGCTCGGCGTCGGGGCCGTGGTGGAGCGATCGGTGGTCGTCTTCACGACGCTGAAGCTGGTCGGTGCCGCGTATCTGGTGTATCTGGGCGTCAAGGCGGTACGGGAACGCGGTTCGATGCGGTCCGCGTTCTCGGGCGAGGGGCCCCCGCGCGGCAGCGGGCGGACCCTGTGGGAAGGATTCGTGGTCGGGGTGGCCAACCCCAAGACCATGGTGTTCTTCGCGGCGGTGCTGCCGCAGTTCGTGGACCGGGGCGCGGGGAATGTCACGGCGCAGATCCTGCTGCTCGGCCTGGTCTTCAATGTCATCGCGGTGGCGTGCGACAGCGTGTGGGGCCTGGCGGCGGCCACCGCGCGCGGCTGGTTCGCCCGCTCGCCGAAGCGGCTGGCCGTGGTCGGCGGAGTCGGCGGGGTCACGATGATCGGCCTCGGCGTCGGGGTCGCCGTGACGGACCACAAGGTCTAGCCGCTCGCGATGGATCGTGCTGGGCTCGCGTGCCCTGGCACCGCACTCCCGGTGCGCGAAAGCGTCACGCGCCGCTGAGCGAGAGCTTCACCGCGAAGCCGAGGAACAGCGCGCCCGCCACCGAGGTCGCACCCGCCGAGAGGCGCTTGCGGCGGCGGAAGGCGGCGGCCAGGTGGGTGCCGGTGAATATCAGCAGGGTGAGGTAGAGGAAGCTCGCGGCCTGGGCGAACGCCCCGAGGACCACGAAGGACAACGCCGGATAGGCGTACGCCGGGTCCACGAACTGGACGAAGAAGGCGATGAAGAACAGGATCGCCTTCGGGTTGAGCAGGCTGATCACCAGCGCCCGGCGGAACGGCCGCTCGGCGGCACCGGAACCGGCACCCGAACCGGCACCGGTGTCCGTGGCCGGTTCCGCCGACTCGCGCCGGGCCCGCCACATCGCCCAGGCGGCCCGCAGCAGCCCGATCGCCAGCCAGGTCAGATACCCGGCCCCGGCGAACTTCACTATCCCGAAGAGCACCGCGTTGGCCTGGAGCAGCGAGGCGACGCCCGCCGCCGACAGCACCATCAGCACGGTGTCGCCGCACCACACGCCCGCCGCTGCCGTGTACCCCGTACGCACACCGCGCCGGGCGGCGACCGAGAGCACATACAGCGAATTGGGGCCAGGCAGCAGAATGATCAGGACGAGGCCCGCCAGATAGGTCGAGAGATCGGTAACACCCAGCATGAGACGGAGTGTCGCACATGGGTACGACACTCCGGATGTGTGAGATGTGCCACGGGAGACGGCGGCGACGCGCACCCGGTCGTGCTCCGGGCCGCACCCGATGACGCCGACGCGCACCCGGTCGCGCCGGTCCGCGTTGAGTCGCGCCGACTCGCGCCGATCCGCGCCGCGCCCGATCGCGACCGGTCGTTCAGAACGCGCCCATGGGGACAGCCCGGTCGTTCAGAACGCGTCCGTAGGGACATACGTGCCCCACACCGACCGCAGCGCACCGCACACCTCGCCCACCGTCGCCCGCGCCCGCAGCGCGTCCTTCATCGGGTACAGCACATTGCCGGTACCCTCCGCCGCCTTCCGCAGCGCGGCCAGCGCCGCGTCCACCGCCGGCTGGTCGCGCTCCGCGCGCAGCCGCGCCAGCCGCCGGGTCTGCTGGGCCTCGATCGCCGGGTCGACCCGCATCGGCTCGTACGGCTCTTCCTCCGCCAGCGCGTAGCGGTTGACGCCCACGACGACCCGCTCGCCGCTGTCCGTCTCCTGGGCGACACGGTAGGCGCTGCGCTCGATCTCGCCCTTCTGGAACCCGTGCTCGATCGCGCTGACCGCGCCGCCCAGATCCGCCACCCGACGCATCAGCGCCAGCGCCGCCGCCTCCACGTCGTCCGTCATGCTCTCGATGGCGTACGACCCGGCGAAGGGGTCGACGGTGGCGGTCACGTCGGTCTCGTACGCCAGCACCTGCTGGGTACGCAGCGCCAGCCGGGCCGCTTTGTCCGTGGGGAGGGCGATCGCCTCGTCGAAGGAGTTGGTGTGCAGCGACTGAGTCCCGCCGAGGACGGCCGCAAGACCCTGGACGGCGACCCGCACCAGATTGACCTCCGGCTGCTGCGCGGTCAGCTGCACCCCGGCGGTCTGGGTGTGGAACCGCAGCATCAGCGACTTCGGGTTCCGGGCGCCGAACTCGTCCCGCATCACCCGCGCCCAGATCCGCCGCGCGGCCCGGAACTTCGCGACCTCCTCCAGGATCGTCGTACGCGAGACGAAGAAGAAGGACAGCCGGGGCGCGAAGTCGTCGACGTCCATGCCCGCCGCCACCGCCGTACGGACGTACTCGATGCCGTCCGCGAGGGTGAAGGCGATCTCCTGCGCGGGTGAGGCCCCGGCCTCCGCCATGTGGTAGCCGGAGATCGAGATGGTGTTCCACTTCGGGATCTCGGCACGGCAGTACTTGAAGGTGTCCGCGACCAGCCGCAGCGACGGCTTGGGCGGGAAAATATAGGTGCCGCGGGCGATGTACTCCTTGAGCACATCGTTCTGGATGGTGCCGGTGAGCCGGTCGGCCGGGACGCCCTGCTCCTCGCCGACGAGCTGGTAGAGCAGCAACAGCAGCGCGGCCGGGGCGTTGATCGTCATCGAGGTGGAGACCTGGTCGAGCGGGATCCCGTCGAACAGGACCCGCATGTCGTCCAGCGAGTCGATGGCGACCCCGACCTTGCCGACCTCGCCGTGGGAGAGGGGCGCGTCGGAGTCGTGGCCCATCTGGGTGGGCAGGTCGAAGGCGACCGAGAGCCCCGTCGTACCGTGGGCGATGAGCTGCCGGTAGCGGGCGTTGGACTCGACGGCGGTGCCGAACCCGGCGTACTGGCGCATCGTCCAGGGCCGGCCGGTGTACATCGAGCGGTAGACCCCGCGCGTGTACGGATACGAGCCCGGCTCGCCCAGCCGCTCGGCCGGATCCCAGCCGTCCAGGGCCTCCGATCCGTAGACCGGTTCGATGGGCAGTCCCGACTCGGACTCGCGCGCCATGTCCACGCCTCCGCATCCACTGGGCACCACTGTGCGTCGCACAGAGCTTCTCCCCCATCATGCGCGGGATCGTGCAACCGGGCTGGGCAGAATTCCCTCTCCTGAAGAGAGACCACTGGGGGATGAGCATGCTTCACCAGCCCGTCGTACGTACGTCGCTGCGCAGACCCGCCCACGGACCCGCACGCGGACCCGTCCTCCGCGCCCTCACCGCCGCCGTCGTGCTCGCCGTCACCATCGGCTGCTCCGCACAGTCCGCCGACCGGCCGGGCACCCGCGTCGACTCCAGGCCGGGAGGTGCGGCTCCCGCGCAGGAGGCCGCCCGGGAATCGGGCCGGGAGCCGAGCCAGGAGTCCGCGCCCGAGCCCGCCCGCACGTCCGCGCCGGAGAGGACACCCTCCGGGACGCCGTCCCCCGAGCGCGAACCGTCCGGGGCACCGAGCGCCGAGCCCGCTGAGATCCTGATGGCGAAGGGGGCCAAGGGCGAACGGGTACGCGAACTACAGGCCAGGCTCGCCCAGATCGGCTGGTTCGACGACACCCCTACGGGCGTGTACGGACAGCTCACCGTCGCCGCCGTCCGGGGCTTCCAGGGCAAGCGCGCACTTCCCGCCACCGGCGACACCGACACCGTGACCTGGCGGAAACTGCGCGGGATGACCACCCGGCCGACCACCGCCGAGCTTCAGGGCAAGACCGTCGAGAAACCGGCCCCCAAGCTCGATCCGCGCTGTCTGACCGGCCGGGTGATGTGCGTCAGCAAGACGACCCGCACCCTGTCGTGGGTCATCGACGGCACGGTGCGCTCGACGATGGATGTGCGCTTCGGCTCGCAGTACACCCCGACCCGCGAGGGCGTCTTCGCGGTGTTCCTCAAGTCCAGGGACCATGTGTCCTCGCTGTACGACACACCGATGCCGTACGCGATGTTCTTCAGCGGCGGCCAGGCCGTCCACTACTCGTCGGACTTCGCGGCCCGGGGCTACAAAGGCGCCTCGCACGGCTGCGTCAATGTCCGGGACCGGAGTGCCGTCGCCTCGCTGTTCGCGCAGGTGCGCAAGGGCGACAAGGTCGTCATCCACTGGTGACGGCGGCTCGGGCCCGGGACTCGGGCGCAGGCTCGGAACTCGGACCCGGAACTCGGACCCCGGGCTCGGGAGGAGACTTCTCCGGGAGGGTGAGAAGGGGCGCGGGCGGGACCGGGGGAACGTGTCCCGCC
>NZ_JBSGUP010000181.1:0-12966 GCF_053607985.1 Streptomyces sp. NPDC055078 | reverse complement strand
GCCCCCGGACCCCCGCGCCTCAATCGCCGGCGGGGCTGGTTCTGCCGGTCCTCAATCGCCGGCGGGGCTGGTTGTGCCGGTCCTCAATCGCCGGCGGGGCTGGTTGTGCCGGTCCTTGGTTTTAGAGGCGCTCGGGGGTGCGGATGCCCAGGAGGGTCATGCCCTGGTGGAGGGTGCGGGCGGTGAGGTCGATGAGGAAGAGGCGGTTCTCGACGACCTCGGGGGGGTTCTGGTCGCTGAGGACCTGGCACTGGTCGTAGAACTTCGTCAGGTGCGAGGCGAGCTGGTACAGATACGCGGCCAGCTTGTGCGGCTCGTACGCGGACGCGACCTCGGCGACCGTCTCGGCGAACCGGTCCAGATGCAGCCCGAGCGCCCGTTCCGCCGGGGCGAGGGGCAGCTCGGGGTGGGCGGCGGGCCCGGTGGTGCCCGCCTTGCGCTTGATGGACTGGATACGGGCGTAGGCGTACTGGAGGTAGACCGAGGTGTCGCCGTTGAGCGAGACCATCTGGTCCAGGTCGAACCGGTAGTCCCGGGTCGCGGAGGTGGACAGATCGGCGTACTTGATCGCGCCGATGCCCACCTGCTTCCCGCGCTCGGCGATCTCCTCGTCGGACAGCTCGCCCCTGACGTCCTTCTCCCGGACGACATGGGTCGCGTGCTCCACGGCTTCGGCCAGCAGATCCACCAGCCGTACGGTCTCGCCCTCACGGGTCTTGAACGGTTTGCCGTCCGCGCCGAGGACCGTGCCGAACGCGAGCTGGACCGCCTTGACCCCGTCGCCGAGCCAGCCGGCCCGGCGCGCGGTCTCGAACACCATCCTGAAGTGCAGGGACTGCCGCGCGTCCACGACGTACAGCAGGGTGTCGGCGCCCAGGTTCCGGACGCGGTCGCGGATCGCGGAGAGGTCGGTGGCCGCGTAGCCGTAGCCGCCGTTCGACTTCTTCACGATCAGCGGGGTCGGCTTGCCGTCCGGGCCCTTGACATCGTCGAAGAAGACACAGAGCGCGCCCTCGGAGCGGACCGCGACACCCGACTCCTCCAGGATGCGGCAGGTGTCGTCCAGCATGTCGTTGTAGCCGGACTCGCCGACCACGTCGGGGTCGTGGATCTCCATGTCGAGCTGGTCGAAGACCGAGTAGAAGTAGATCTTCGACTCGTCCACGAACCGCTGCCACAGCGCGAGGGTCTCCTCGTCGCCCGACTGGAGCGCCACCACCCGGTCCCGGCTGCGGGCCTTGAACGCCTCGTCGGACTCGAAGAGCGCGCGCGAGGATTTGTAGAGGCGGTTGAGGGTCGACATGGCCTCCTCGCCGGAGACCTCCTCGCCCCGCCGGTGGTCCAGCTCGTGCGGGTGCTCGGTCAGATACTGGATGAGCATGCCGAACTGGGTGCCCCAGTCGCCGATGTGGTGGCGCCGGATCACCTTCTCGCCGGTGAACTCCAGGATCTCGACCATCGCCGCGCCGATCACCGCCGAGCGGAGGTGGCCGACATGCATCTCCTTGGCCACGTTCGGCTGGGCGTAGTCGATGACCGTCGTGCCCGGGCTCTCGCTGTACGGGACGCCGAGCCGGTCGTCGGCGGCGCGGGCCGCCAGCGTCCGGACGATCGCCCGGTCGGTGAGCGTGATGTTCAGGAAGCCGGGGCCGGAGACCTCGATCTCCTTGAGGAGATCGTTGCCGGGGATCGCCTCGACGACCTTGGCCGCCAGGTCGCGCGGGTTTCCCCCGGCCTTCTTGGCGAGGGCGAGGATGCCGTTGGCCTGGAAGTCCGCTCGGTCGCTCCGTCGCAGCATGGGGTCGGCGGGGGCGGCCTCCGGGAGGGCCGCCGCCAGGGCGTCCGCGAGGCGCTGCTGCACGGTCGATGCGAGGGAGGGGACCGAGGCCATGAGCTTCCGTTCGTGAGGTCGGGGCTATTTCGGTTGTCAAGTGTCCCACGGTGGGACAGGCTCGCTCACCTCAGTAGTGGCGGTCCCGGGACGACGCCGGGACGACGCCGGGGCGACCATGGAGCGGGGCGTTCCGTCTGGGAGAATGGGTGCTCGCCCCCGGGTTCCCGCTACGAGATCCCGCCGTGAGGAAGAAGGACGTGCCGACCGTGGCTCAGAGCAGCACCGAGACCGACTGGGTCTCCCGTTTCGCGGACGATGTCATCGCCGAATCGGAACGGCGTGCGCCTGGGAAACCCGTTGTCGTCGCGTCCGGGATCTCCCCCTCCGGGCCGGTCCACCTGGGCAATCTCCGTGAGGTGATGACCCCGCACCTGGTCGCGGACGAGATCCGGCGGCGCGGGTACGACGTGCGGCATCTGATCTCCTGGGACGACTACGACCGGTACCGCAAGGTGCCCGCCGGGGTCGAGGGCGTGGACGAGAGCTGGGCCGAGCACATCGGGCGGCCCCTGACCTCGGTGCCCGCGCCCAAGGGATCTCCGTATCCGAACTGGGCCGAGCACTTCAAGGCCGCCCTGACCGAGTCGCTGGCCGAGCTGGGCGTCACGTACGACGGCATCAGCCAGACCGAGAAGTACACCTCCGGGGCGTACCGCGAGCAGGTTCTGCACGCGATGAGGCACCGGGCGGACATCGACGCGATCCTCGCCAGGTACCGGACGAAGAAGGCGGCTCCCCAGAAGGCACAGAAGGCGCAGAAGTCGCAGAAGCCGGTGGACGAGGCCGAGCTGGAGGCGGCCGAGGGGTCGGGCGCGGCGGCCGAGGACGACGGGACCGGCTCGACCGGGTACTTCCCGTACAAGCCCTACTGCGGTCGCTGCGACAAGGATCTGACCACCGTCACGGCCTACGACGACGAGACCACCGAGCTGACGTACACCTGCGGGGCGTGCGGCTTCGCCGAGACCGTCCGGCTGGCGGAGTTCGACCGCGGGAAGCTGGTGTGGAAGGTCGACTGGCCGATGCGCTGGGCGTACGAGGGTGTCGTCTTCGAGCCCTCCGGGGTCGACCACTCCTCGCCCGGTTCGTCGTTCCAGGTCGGTGAGTACATCTGCCCGATCTTCGGCGGTGAGCGGCCGATCGGCCCGATGTACGCCTTCGTCGGGATCACCGGGATGGCGAAGATGTCGTCGTCCAGGGGCGGGGTGCCGACACCGGCCGACGCGCTGAAGATCATGGAGGCGCCGCTGCTGCGGTGGCTGTACGCGCGGCGGCGGCCGAACCAGGCGTTCAAGATCGCCTTCGACCAGGAGATCCAGCGGCTCTACGACGAGTGGGACAAGCTCTCCGTGAAGGTGGCGGAGGGGGCCGCGCTGCCCGCGGACGCGGCGGCGTACTCGCGGGCCGTGCGGACGGCGGCGGGGGAGCTGCCCGTGACGCCCCGGCCGCTGCCGTACCGGACCCTGGCGTCCGTCGTGGACATCACCGCCGGTCATGACGAGCAGACCCTGCGTATTCTCGGTGAGCTGGACCCGGCGAATCCGCTGACCTCGCTGGCGGAGGTGCGGCCCCGGCTCGACCGCGCCGAGAACTGGATCACCAGCCAGGTGCCGGCCGAGGCGCGCACCGTCGTACGCGCCGAGCCGGACACCGCGCTGCTGTCCTCCCTGGACGAGGACGCACGGCGCTCCCTGCGGCTGCTGGTCGACGGGCTGGACACGCACTGGTCGCTGGACGGGCTGACGACGCTGGTCTACGGCGTGCCCAAGGTGATGGCCGGTCTGGAGCCCGACGCGAAGCCGACGCCTGAGCTGAAGGCGGCCCAGCGGTCGTTCTTCGCGCTGCTGTACCGGCTGCTGGTGTCCCGGGAGACGGGACCGCGGCTGCCGACGCTGCTGCTGGCGGTGGGGGCGGAGCGAGTGCGAGTCCTTTTGGGCGGCTAGACCTGGGGCGCGTTCCGGTTGTGGTGTGCCCGCACACCCTGCGGGTGTGTCCTCAAGCGCCGGACGGGCTGGAATTGCCGTACCCGGGTTGTTTTGCCCGGGGGCTCCGGGGGAGGGTCCGTCCTCAAGCGCCGGACGGGCTGGGTTTTGCCGTGCTGGGCCGTCCTCAGACGCCGGACTGGCTTGGTTGCCATGCCCGGGCTCGCGGGTGGTGCCCGGGGGGTGGTATTTCAGCCCCTCCGGCGTTTGAGGAGCGGGGGTTCGGGGGCTGGCCCCCGGGAGGGCCCGGGCCTGCGGGCCCCGGCGTTCTGCCGCGGGGGTTGTCGTGTGCCCGCACACCCCGCGGGTGTGTCCTTGATCTCCCCGGGGGGACCCCAACGGGCTGGTTGTGCGGGCCAGCGCCTTCGTGGTGTCCGGCGCGAGGGGTCGGTCATCGCGAGAGGCCAGGTCTCCGGGTCAGGTCAGGGAACGGTCGGCGATGTGAGACAGCCGCTCCTCGAAGACCTTCTGTGCGTCCGGGGTCAAGGTCGCCAGCGCGACCATGGCTGTCAGGATGACGTCACACAGTTCTTCCTGGACGTCCTCCCAGGTGTGGCTCGCGCCCTTGCGGGGATTTGACCCCATCACGCCGTGGACGGCTTCGGCGACTTCTCCGGCTTCCTCGCTGATCTTCAGCACTCGCAGGAGACGCGCGACGTCCGGAGACACCGGGCTTTCGGCGTCAAGCCACCCCACGAGTCGGTCAACGGTGCCCCAGGTGCTCTGATCCATGCTTGCGCTGCTCCGTATGTCGGTCCTGCGTGCCAGGAACACCGTACGGAGCAGCGATGCCTAGGTCACTGCCAACTCGGCTTCAGATACCAGCGATTGGCGTTCGGTCTCGTCGGCTGGGCGTGACACAGGAACGCGTTCTTGGCGTCCACATCTGCATACCCGCTGCCGAGTTGAACCACGACGCCCTCGGACGCCGGAGGGAACCAGAGGGCGGCCCGGTCGTCGTGCGGCGTACGCCACCGGGGCCGGGGATGGTGGCGGGGGTTACCAGCGGATGCGCTGGGCGTTGCCGCCGACGCAGAGGGGGCAGGGGCGGCGGGTGAGGGCGCAGAGGTGGCAGCCGTCGAATCCGGCGCAGTGGTCACACCAGATGGAGCGGTGTCCGGCGCAGAGTCCGCAGTACGAGGTGACGCGGGCCGGGGCGGTGGGTTCCCGGGGCAGGGACCGGAGAGGTCGGCCTGGAAGCCGGGGCGCGCTCACTGCAGGCCGCTCTCATCAGTCAGGGCGTGGACCAGTTCGGCGAAGGCCCGGTCGATCTGCCGCTGTTCCCATGCCGTGTCGAGGGTCGCGCGCCACTGGGCGGCGTACACGGGGTCGCAACGGAGAGGTAGCCCTCTGCGTCTGTGGCACTTTGACGAACCATCACATAAAAGTGCCCCCACGGTTCAACTAGAGCGGCAGCCCCACGACGTCAGCCATCGTCCGCATCTCGGGCGTCAGCGTCCGGCGACCCTTGACGATCTTGTCGAGAATGTCACGGGCGTACCGTACGCCTGATCCAACTGCCCCTGCCGTAGCAGCAACCAGCACAGCGTATTGATCGTGGCCGCCCCTTCCATGCGATCCCCCGCATCGTCCAGCGCACGGCGGAGTGCAGTCTCAGCCGCACTGAACTGCCGTGTGTGGACCAAGGCACCGCCCGCAAGCTGCAACAGGCGGACGCGGACCCTGCGACCGTCGTGTCCCAACGCTTCAGCGTCTCGAAGCATAGGAGCCAAAACCTCTGAAAGCTCGCTGAACCGATGTGCGGCATAGAGGGGTAGCGCCTCTGCCGTCAAGCTCGTATACAGGCCAGCGATGGTTGGGGGCTCATCGTCCAGTTCCGGGGTGAGCGGGGGTTGTTCGATGGCTGCGCGGACCGCTTCCCATCGTTCCTCGGTGCCTTCTCTGGGGCCCTCTTCGTTCGGGCCGCCGGACAGGCGCATGGTGGGCACTCGTAGAGCGGTTGCCAGCTTCCGCAGCGTCTCAAGGCGGGCGGTTTCCCGTTCTCCTTGCTCAAGCTTCCGGATGATTGACAGTGAGACGCCCGAGGCTTCGGACAGTCCCCGTTGCGTGAGCCCCCGGCGTTTACGGATGTCCTTCACGTGCTTACCCGCGTTGCTCATACCACGAGAGTACGCCCGCTGGGGAGGCGTGGGGATGGTGTAGCAGGCGCTCTTGAAGCTGCCGTATCGGTGCCGTGGCGCGGGTGGTCGGGGTCGCGGTTGCCCGGGGGCGCGGGCCTCAGGTGGGCGGTGGCGTGGGGAGTGGCGGCAGGCGGAGGGAAGTCGCCGCGAGGGTGCCGACCGTGGAGAGGGAAGGCGCGTCGGGGAGCAGTTCGGGGCCGGGGGAGCCCGGGCGGTGGACGAGGACGGGGACGTACTCGCGGGTGTGGTACGCGTGGCCGATCGTCGGGTCGTTGCCGTGGTCCCCGGTGACGATCAGGCGGTCGCCGGGGGCGTCGAGCAGGGGGAGCAGGTCGGCGAGGCCGGTGTCGATCTGTTCGAGGAGGTAGCCGTAGCGGGCGGTGTCCTGCTGGTGGCCCGCGAGGTCGGTCTCCTGGACGTTGGCGATGACCAGACCGTCCGTACGGGCCGCGCGCAGGGTGTGGGCCAGGACGTCGGCGGTCGGTACGGCCGGGAGGCGGACGGCCGCGTCGCAGGCCAGAATGTCGGCCGCCTTGCCGATGAGGGTGACGGGGACACCGGCGCGGGCGGCCCGCTCGGGGAGCTGGCGGGTGTGGTCGAGGTCCGCGCCGAGGTGGCGTACGGCGAGGCCGCCGTTGCGGTAGAAGCCGGTCGCGGGGGTGTCGAGGCCGGTGGTCCCGCCGTCACCCTGCCGCAGGAAGGCGGTCAGTGGGCGGTCCGTGTGCCCGCCGACGGCGATGACACGGGCGACGGGGGCCACCGTCCGTACCGTACGGGCGATGGCGAGGATGCCGGCGGGGCCGTCGAAGGGGAGGTCGTCCAGGCGGCCGGAGACGTTCCAGTTGATGCCGGGGTCGGCTTCGAGGTTGTCGTGGACGACGACGGTGGCGTCGACCAGCAGCACGCCGTCGTGGGGGACGACCCGGTGGCCGGCCGCCGTCAGCGCGGCCGTCACGGGGCCGAGGTGATCGGCGAGGCGGGCGACGGTCACCCGGCTGAAGTCGGCGCCCACCAGGGTCTGGTGGCCCGCGTAGGTGTCGGCGCCCGGGTAGCCGAGGGCCGCGCGCCCGGCGGCGACGGGGAGGGTGGTGGTGCGCGCCAGGCCGGGGTGCGGATGCACCAGGCCGAGGCCGAGCGCGCCGAGGGTGGGCAGCTTCAGGGGGCTGGCGTCCAGGACATGGCCGCAGGTGTCGGCGGCCATGTCGCCCGGCCGCAGGGCCCCGGCGTCGGGCATCGCGCCGATGCCGAAGCCGTCGACAACGACGATGACGGTGGTGCCGGTGGTGCCGGTGGTGCTCATGGTGCGGTCCTCACAGGGGACGGCCGTGGGAGTCGTACAGGCCCGTCAGCCGGGGAGTGCCGGTGGACAGGCCCGCGACGACCGCGACCGTGGAGCGGGTGACGAAGATCTGGGTGCGGAAGGCGAGCACCGCCGTGTCGCCGATGACGGCGTCCCGGTGGTCGCCGGGCGCTTCCAGCAGGCGGTAGTAGTCGATGTTCTCGGCGGGCGCGTCCGCCACCCGCAGCCGGATGCCGGTGCGCGGGAGCAGCGCCCCGGCGATCTGCGCGCGGGCGTAGAAGCCGCCGCCGAAGACCGCCGGGCGGCCGTCCGCGAGGGTGTGGGCGACCTCGGTGACGTAGACGTACGCCGGTTTCTCCGGCTGATGCGGATCGACGCCGTGCAGGGGGGTGGTACCGGTGAGGGCGTGGCCCGGTTCGCCGTGGGTGGCGCCCGCCGCGGCGAGCAGCGGCAGGGCGGCCATGGAGGTGGCGCTCGGCGCGCTCAGCCTGAGATCGCCGTGGCCGCGCGCCGCGAGCAGATCGCGGGCCTTGAGGGAGAGTTCGAGGTTGGCCGTGGGTTCGGGGACGCCGGTGACCGGGTCGCACAGCAGGCTGGGGAAGGCCGTGACGCCCCCGATCCTGATCCCCGGCAGCCGCTCCGCCGCCGCGGCGAAGTCGTCGAGTCCGCCGAGCGGCACCCCGCCCTCCTGGCCGGGGTACACGGTCCCTTCGGCGCCTTCGAGCCGTACGAGAACGTCCTGTACGAGTCCGAGCCGCCGGGCCGCCTCACCCACCGCGCGGGCGTTGGCCAGGTCGTACACGGTGACCGTCTCCGGCCGCCAGGACAGCATCTCGGGCAGGGCGCGCTCCGGGATCTGCACCAGATGGCCGAGGTTGCCCGCGCGGGCTCCGGCGGCGTGGAGGATACGGGCCTCGGGGGCGTCGATCGCCGCGTACTTCGGGATGTGGCGGGCGATGGCCCGGATCAGCTCCGGGTTGCGGCCGATCTGCTTGACGACGAACCACAGCGCGAGGCCGAGCCGGTCCGCCTCGGCGGCCAGCAGGGCGGCGTTCGCGCCGACGGCGTCGAGGTCCATGACGTAGGTGTCGGGCGGGATGTCACCGCCCCGGTGGAGCGCGGTCGCGGCATCGACCAGCTCGGGGTTGCGGGCGAGGACGGTGTCGAGGAACACGGTGGTCAGTCCTTGGGGTCGCGCGGGCTGTGGGGGGCTTCGGGGGCCTGGGGCGTGTGCGGGGGTTCGGAGGGACCGGCGGTCGTGGTGCGGGGGGTCCCGGGCTGTGGGCTCCCGGGCCCCGGGCTCCTGGAGGCCGTGCCCCGGAGGGCCGCGTCCCGGGGTGGTGCGCCCGGCGCCTGCGCGTCGTACGCGTCGTACACCGCGCCGATCGCATGGCGCAGGAGGTCGATCACCAGATCCGCGCCCGCCCGCATGGGGTTCACCCGCACGGTCCAGTCGGCCAGCCCCGGCTCGTCGTCCAGGGACGAGCTGGACATCCGGTAGATCAGCGGGGCGATCTCGTAACGGGAGTTGGAGCCCACCGGATACGGCGCGGCACCCAGCTTCGCGGCGGCGGCGGGCAGTTCGCGGGCGACCGGCCGGTCCAGCCGTACCAGCAGACAGCGGTCCTGGGCGTTGGCGATCCGCACCTCGGCGACCTGGGGGATCTCGCCCGCGCTCAGCCGCTGGGCGACCTCGGCGGTGACCTGCGACTGGATCGACCACATCACCGGTACGTGGGTGAGCGCGCGCAGGGCGTCCAGCGCCTGGTGGCCCTGGACCTGGCCGCCGCCCGAGTAGTTGTCGGCGCGGACGCGTTCGACGAGATCGCGGCTGCCGACGACGACGCCGACGCCCTCGGGGCCGTGCAGCTTGAAGAGGGAGAAGCAGGACGCCTCCGCGCCCAGCTCAACGCCGGACGCGGGGACGCGCATCACCGCGTAGTTGTCGTCCACGATCGTGCGCACCCCGGCGTCCCGGCACAGCGCGATGACCTCGCCGGGGTCGTAGGAGTCGGCGAGCCGCTGCCGGGTGTGCTGGATATACGCCCAGCGGGTGGTGCGCAGGGCCTCGCGCAGGGCGGCCGGGTCGTTGAAGTCGGCTTCCCTGGTGCGTACGCCCAGGGTGCGCAGGGTCACCGCGGTCGTCCGGTAGACGGGCGCGCGGTGGATCAGGAGGTCCGTCGGGGCGGCGGCGGTGAGGGCGGCCCGGATCGCGCCGGTGCCCGCGCCCTGGACGAGGGCCGCGTCGTCCGCGCCGAAGTAGTCCGCGAGGACCGACTCGACCTGCGCTGTCGTCCGGGGGCGGCCGAGTCCGGGCACGACACCCGCGTCCGCCGAGAACAGCTCCTGGCCCTCGAAGTGGGTGGCCGTGCACTCCAGCAGCCGGAACTGGCGGGCCAGGGCGTCGGCGAGCGGGACGGTGGCGAGGGGGAAGGTCTCCGGCAGGGCCGGGGGAGTGGTGGGCATCGTCAGTTCTCCTGCGGGGGCGTGCCGCTGCCGGGGGCGTTCGGATCAGTCGGATCAGTCGGATCAGTCGGGGCGCCGGGGGCAGAGGTGGGGGTGTGCGGGGTGGCGGGTCCGTCGTCCGCGGGGGTGTGCGGGGTGGCGGTCGCGGGGCCTGTCGGGGTGTGCGGGGTGGCGGTCCCGGCGCCCGGGTCCTCGCTCCGGCGCGGCCCCGGGTCCGCCCCCGTCAGAAAGCGCAGGGGGTTGCGCCGGGTGAGCAGATCGATCAGGTCGTCGTCCACCCCGGCCGCCCGCAGCCGGGGCAGAAACGTACGGAACAGATGCCCGTACCCCTGGCCGCCCTCCGTCCGCAGATAGCCGTGCCGGGAGATGTCACAGCTGAGCAGCGCCCGGTCCGCGTGCCCCGCGTCGATCAGGGCGAGCAGCAGCCGCAGCCGGGTGTCGTCGCTCTGGTAGCTCTCCTTGCCGACGGTGTCGAAGGCGACATACGCGCCGGCCGAGGCCAGCTCCCGGTGGACGCCCGCGTCGTCCAGGAGGTCCTGGTGGCCGAGGCAGACGCGCTCGGGGGCCAGGCCCTCGCCGGTCAGCAGGCGGAGCTGGGCGCGGCCACCGCGGCCCAGCTGGGCGTGGGTGGCGACGGAGAGGCCGGTGGCGACGGCGGCGCGTGCGGCGGCGCGCAGCACCCGGGTCTCGGGTTCGGAGGGCGTCTCGCCGTGGCTGCCGATCTCGCCGAGGACCCCGGGCCGGATACCGGTGGCGGCGATTCCGTCGGTGATCTCCCGTACGAGAACGTCGGTCAGCCGCTCCACACCGCTGCCCGCCAGATCGGGGGTGTGGAAGGGCTCGTAGTACCAGCCGGTGGCGGCGACGACCGGGACCCCCGTGGCGCGGGAGATCCGGGCGAGCGCGGGGGCGTCGCGGCCCATGCCCCGGCAGGTCAGCTCGATGACCAGGCCGAGCCCGAACTCCGCGCGCAGCTCGGCGAGTTCGGCGGTGACCGCCGGGGCGTGGCCGCTGTCGATGACGGCGGCCGAGTCGCCCGCCCGGTCGAGATCGAGGACCAGATGCTCATGGGCCAGGACCGGCCCCGCCACCGCGTGCGGGGAGAGGGGGCCGGTGACCGTCCGGAGAGTGTTCATGGCGAGTCCCGGTTCAGCTCTTGATGGGGGTGAACAGATCGAGCCAGTAGAGGAGGTTGAGCAGGATGCCGCCGACGATCACCGCGGTGGGGGCGGCGGCCATCAGTACCAGGGGCCGTCCCATCGCCTCGTTCAGCAGATAGAGCCCGCCGACGATGAGGATGCCCAGACCGCCGCCCATGGCGTTTGCGGCCATCAGGGAACCGAAGAGGATCGCGAGCTGGAGGGTGTCCGTGATGGCGCCGCGCAGATGCTCCGATGAGTCCCGGACGCTCGGCAGCTTGCCCAGGACCTTTCCGATCCACGACAGGGCCAGCACTTCGACCGCGAAGACGGCGGCGCCGACGAGCGCGGCCACATACGGGTTCGGCATCAGATAGCCGAGCGGATAGACGAAGGTGAAGCCCGCGATGCCGTACGCGCCGGAGGCGAGCGCGGTCGTCGCGATCAGCGGGATGAAGCCGAAGACACGGTAGAAGTCGACCTGCGCGGCCTCCGCGTAGTCACCCTTGGCGATGAGGAAGCTGGTGGCCTCGCCGCCGCCGAACACATGGCTCTGCGCCAGTACGGCGACTCCCGCGCCCAGCAGCATGAACAGCGGGAGATGTCGGCGCAGCCGGGCCGCGCTGGCGCTGAAGAGGGAGGCCATCGGGTCGTCGCCGGCGGGGACCGGCTCCGGCTCCGTGGCCAGGACCTTCTCCGCCCGGTCCGCCTTGCGCTGCTTGAGGTCCTTGGAGACCGCCAGGCCGATGAGCAGCAGGACGCCGGTGGCCATGGCGAGCGCCCCGGCGAACATGTTCGGCCAGATCTTCATGGTCATCACGACCAGGGCGAGTTCGACGACGCCCGCGACACCGCCCCACATCCGCCCGAACTGCTTGGTGATCGCGAGCACCGGGAAGAGCGTGAAGAGGAAGAGGATCGGTGTCGACATCTGCTGCATCGCCGTCAGGAAGTCGACGGGCATGTCGTTCGCGATGTCGTTGGCGCCGTTCAGGCCGAAGACGACCACCGCGCCCCAGGCGCCGCCCAGGATCGGGGCGAGCCACTTCTTGGGCGAGAGCAGCCCCAGGATGTCGGTCGGCAGGAAGAGCAGCCAGGGGTTGAGCACCCCGGTCGACAGGGCCATCGGTGCGCCGAGGCCGAAGATGAAGCCCGCGGAGAGTCCGAAGGAGACCGCGGTGGTGGCGCTGCGGGTGGTCCGCCCCTGGATGAAGTCCAGGAGGAAGGGGCGTACCCCGTCGTTGAAGACGGCGAGGGCCATGTGCGAGATGAACGCGGTCAGCGCACAGAGGGCTATCACGGTCAGTTGTTGCCACAGCGAGAAGTCAAGACTGGTGGCGGCGGCGAGAGTGGTGCTCACGGGGGTCACTCCTTTGTTATTTGAGGGCTCGGTTCGCCTCCGGAGCGCTTAAGCGGATTTCTTCAGGCGATCGTGCTCGGTCCCTCGTTCCTCGGGACCTCCGCGCGTTCGCCTTCCATAAATCCGCGCGCCCCTTCGGCTCACTCGCCAGCCGCAAGGGGCACGGGCCCTTCACGGACGCTGAGCAAGGCCCCTGAGGGCATCCAGCACGGCCACGGGGCCACGGGGCTCGGGTGCCAGGCCCCAGCGCGCCCCTTCGGCTCGCTCGCCGGCTGGTCGGAACCGGTCAGCCCCGGGCGGCGATGGCGCGGGCGATCGTGGGGGCGACCGCGTCGATCTGGTCCAGGGAGAAGCCGAAGACCTTCTTGCCCTCGGCGAGCAGGGCGGTGACCTCGTCCTCGGTGGGTACGGAGCGCCCGAAGGTGTGGCAGGCGTCCCGGCCCATCAGGCCGACCAGTACGCCGAGGGAGGCGCCGGCGCCCGTGTGGCAGGTGCCGAGGTAGTAGTCCGCCTGGCCCGCGCGGAGTTTCATCGCGGCGTCCATGTCGCTGGAGACGGAGACCTCGATGCCGTCGAGCGCGAGCGCCTTGACGGTGCTCGCGGTCTCGACCTTGCCGATTCCGCCGGTGAGGATCTTTGTCATGGCTGGCTCCTGGTGTGGTGTCGCTGAGGGGGGGGTGGGGC